>CAYTRM010000258.1:0-4226 GCA_964440225.1 uncultured Thermoleophilia bacterium
CCATTCATGGGTCGTCACAAACGGCGTGACACTGCGGGCCGGGACGCCGCCGGAGCGGAGTGGTCCTTGAAGAACTTGACGGCGCCGAGCACGATGACGGGTCCCATCGTGAAGGTGCCGATGAGCGCCGCCTGCTCGATGCCCGGATCCAGCCAGCTCATCTCGAGAAGGGCGCCGAGAAGAGTGTAGTAGAGGTAGCCGTAGATGAGCCACGGGACCGCATTGACGAGCCGGCCACTCACCCGGTGGCGCCGCTCGAAGAAGAGCGTGAACACGAAGACGATGATGAACGGCACCTCGACCCAGCCGACGAAGTTGGAGATCGGCACGCCGCCGGAGCCCTTCCAGACGGCGAGCTCAGGGAGGTAACTGCCCCCAGTCCACCACCAGAAGGGCTCCCAGCCGAGCACCGTCATCCACAGGCCCGACACAGACATCGGGTCGGCCATCAGATCCCAGGCGCACACGATGATGGCGGTCGCGAGGGCGACGAGCGCGCTCCACCCGATCCTGCCGGCCCAGGTCCGGCCGCGGCGCTCACCCCCTACGCCCAGCAGCCAGTCGACGAGCATGAATGACGAGTAGAGGACCACGCTCCAGCTGCAGATGACGAGCGGCGGGACGCCGCCGATGCGGGGACCCAGCGTCCCCGTGTACTGGTACTCGCCGAAGAACCACCCGTGGTTGTCGCCCATGTACTCGGCGAAGAACGAGATCGCCGCCGCGAGGACGAAGAACGCCACCGTCGCACGGGCGCCCCTGATCCGGGCCGAGTGCCAGATGCACACGAAGTACAGGACCGTCACGCCCCCGCCGGCCAGCTGCATCTGGAGCCCGACGTTCCCGCTCGTCCAGCTGACGACCAGGATCGCCGTCGCGGCGAGGTAGAAGAAGAGCACGATGCCGAGCATCGTGAGGTCGCCGCGCGTCGACTCCTTCAGCGCGCTCCCGAAGGACTGTGGCGCACCGACCCCCACGTCCCGTACCCCCGCCGTCATGATGGTCCTCCCTCGTCGGTCTCGTCGGCCGGACGCCGCCCCGCGGGCGCCGGCGGTCGTACCAGCTCAGCGGCTCGGTACGACGAGCGCACCAGCGGCGCCGCCACGACGGTCAAGCCGAGAGCGGCGCCGCGGCGCTCGTGGCCGTCGAACTCCTCCGGCGCCACGTAGCGGACCACCGGGAGGCAGCCGGCGTGCGGCTGCAGGTACTGGCCGATGGTGACCGCGTCGACCCCGGCGGCGGCCGCGTCGGCGAGCACGGCCGCCACTTCGTCCGTCGTCTCACCGAGGCCGAGCATGAGGCCGGTCTTGACGAGCGGGCGAGGCGAAGCCGATGCGGAGACGCGGGCGAGCAGCTCGAGCGAGCGCTCGTAGCGCGCCTGCGGCCTCGCCGCCGGGTAGAGGCGAGGCACAGTCTCGAGGTTGTGACCCAGCACGTCCGGGTGGGCGGCGAGGGCGGCGCGGAGCGCCGCTTCGTCGCCGCCCAGATCCGGGATGAGCACCTCGACCGTCGCGCCGGGGACCTCCCGGCGTATGGCCGCGACAGTCCGTGCGAAGTGCCCGGCGCCGCCGTCGGGCAGGTCGTCGCGCGTCACGCTCGTGATCACGACGTGCCGCAGACCGAGCCGACGCGCCGCTTCGGCCACGCGCCGCGGCTCGTCCGTGTCGACGGCGCGGACCGCGGCGGCCGACGCCGCGTCCGAACCGGCCGCCACGCGGCCGCGGTCGCCCGTAGCCGTGGGGCGCTTTCCGGCGCCGGCGAGTCCGCCTCCCTCGACGGCGCAGAACCTGCAGGCGCGCGTGCAGACGTCGCCCAGGATGAGAAAGGTCGCCGTCGCCGACGAGAAGCACTCCGCCTTGTTGGGGCACCGGGCCTCGTCGCAGACGGTGTGGAGCTCGAGCTCATCGAGGAGCGCGCCGGTGGCCCGGTACTGCCCCGGCCGTATCGGCGCCTGCCTGAGCCACGCAGGCTTGCGGCCGGGGCCGGCGTCGGGGCCCGGGCCGGTCACGCGGCCTCTCCGCCCGCGGGATGCGGCTCGCCCGTCATGACCCTCAGAGGCTGTGCACGCCGCGGCCGACACCTCCGAGCGCGGCCTCGGAGATCGCCTCGGACAGCGTCGGGTGGGCGTGGATGGTGGCCGCGACGTCGGCCAAGGTGAGTCCGGAGTGGACCGCCAGGGCGAGCTCGTGCACGAGCTCGCTGACGTGCGGTCCGATCAGGCTGGCGCCGAGCACGCGGCCGCCGCCCGGCTCGCAGACGATGCGCACGAAGCCGTCGTTGTCGCCGTCGCAGACCGCCTTGGAGTTGCCGTTGAAGCGCACCTGCGCCACCTCGTGGTCGACACCCTCCGCCTTGGCCCGATCCTCGGTGAGCCCGCAGCTCGCGACCTCGGGCGAGCTGAAGACGCAGCTCGGGACCAAGGTGCGGTCGCAGTGCAGGTTCGACCCGGTCACCGCGTTCTCGGCGGCGACGGCGCCCTGGTGGTAGGCCCAGTGAGCGAGGAGCGGCGGCCCGGCGACGTCGCCGGCCGCGAACACACCGGGCAGCGTCGTCCGGCAGCTCTCGTCCGTCACCACGAAGCCGCCTCCGGCGATCTCCACGCCGGCCTCCGCGTAGCCGAGGCCGGCGCTCACCGGCCGGCGCCCGACGGCGACGAGCACGCGTTCGGCGGTGACCTCGGCGCCGCCGGCGAGACGCAGGGTGACGCCGGCGTCCCCGGCCTCCGCGGCCTCGACGGCCGTCTTCACGTGCACCGCGATCCCGGCCTTCTTGAACGCCTGTTGCAGGGAGCGCCCGATGCGCTTGTCCTCGCCGGGCAGGAGCTGGTCGAGCATCTCGACCACGGTGACCTCGGCGCCCAGCCGGGTGAAGACACTGGCGAACTCGCAGCCGATGACGCCGCCGCCGACGATCGCGAGACTCCGTGGCACGGCGTCGATGGCGAGCAGTTCGTCGCTGGTCATGATGCGCGGGTCGGTCCAGTCGAAGAGGCCCATGCGCACGGGCTCGGATCCGCTGGCGAGAATGACGGCGTCGCCTTCGAGCTCGCCGCCGTCGGCCAGTACCGTGCCGTCGGCAAGCACGGCTCCCGGGGCAAGGGCAAGACGGCCGGGGCCGGCGAGCGTAGCCCGCCCGGCCACGACCTGCACCTTGCGCGCCTTCATGAGGTGCGCGACGCCGTCGCGGAGCTGCACGGTGACGGCCTCCTTGCGCGCCATGAAGGCGGAGAAGTCGAGGCTGACCTCCCCGGTGTGCACTCCGTAGGCCTCCGCGCCGTGGGCGTCGTGCAGCCGGGCCGCTCCGGCGACCATCGCCTTGGTGGGGATGCAGCCGCGGTTCAGACAGGTGCCGCCGATCTCGCGCGCCTCCACCAGGGTCACCTCCGCGCCGAGCTGGGCGGCGCGACCGGCGGCCACGTAGCCCGCGGGGCCGCCTCCGAGCACCAGGATCCGTGTCATCCGAGCCTCCTCATCCGGCCGTCGCCCGTCGCAGGACGGCCTCGAGACGCAAGAGCGTCGCGTTCCATATCGTCTCCGGCGCCAGCACCACACCCGCTGCGGCCAGACCCTCTCCCTGCCACGGCTCACCGACGAGCGTCTCCACGACCTCGGTGAGCTCGCGCGGCGGCCGCTGCATGAGCACGGACCCGTGCACCAACGTCCGCCCATCCTTCTTCGCCTGCGCCATGGCGACGATCTTCTCACCGCGCGCGCAGAGGTCGTAGCGCAGCGCGCCGGCGAAGCAGAGCGCGCTGCGCCGGTACGGCGTCTCGCCACGGCCGTCGAGCCTCACGCCGAGCTCCTCGAGCGCGGCGGCGAACGCGACGGCGACGATCCCGTACGGGCCGCCGACGTCCACCGAGGCGCGCGGCCCGCCGCCGGGCACACCGGGCGGGAAGGCGACGGCGAACGACCACTCGAAGGCCTCGCCGTGGAGCACCGCGCGGCCGCCGCTGGGCCGGCGCACGACGTCGAACGGCAGCCCCGGCGCCGACTCGAACTCCTGGAACTTGCCGACTGAGAGCGCCGGCGGCGCCCACGTGTACCGCCGGGCGATCACGCCTTCGGCGGTCTCGAGAAGGCCGGTGTCGAGCGCCATCTGCGCGCCGGCCGCGGCGCGGAGCTCGGGGAGGATGCGCACGATGCTCAGGCGCCGTCCTCCGCGTCCTCGGGAAACCGCTGCGTGACCACGGGGCGGCGGGCGGCCTGCGCTTCGTCCAGCCGCCG
>CAYTRM010000259.1:0-4202 GCA_964440225.1 uncultured Thermoleophilia bacterium
TCCGCCAATGGGCCGATCGATAGGGACGCCCGTGGCGCTATCGAGTGCTGGCGCCAAGCGCGTCGCTACCGGAGTGGGAGGAGTGTGCCGTTCGCGGTGTGGCCTTCGAACGCGACCTGTACACGGTGGCCGCGGACGGCCGAGATGCCGATGACTTCGAGCGCTGGATCAAGAGGGAGTACGAGGATCCGGGGCATGCGGCGCTCCTCAAGGCTGTCGGTCGCAAGAACCTCGGGCCGGAGGACTGGCGTCACCTCGCGCTCTTCGCAGTCTGTCAGGACCTGCGGACTCCCCAGCACTACATGGAGTTCATGGACTTCATGAAGAGAGAGGGGCCAAGCCTGCTGGAGTCCATTGCTAAGGGCGTAGAAGGCTTGCTAACCAACCCCTCAGAAACGAGGGCGAGTCAGCCCCGATCCGAAGGACCGTTTGACGACGCGCTCAGGATCAGTTTGCGACGCGATTCGCAGGCTGAGGAGGGCAACGTCCAGCTGGGTCTCCATCTGCTCACAGGGCGGGACATGTGGATTCGGGAGCAGATGCATCTCCTCGACACCGTCAGCGAGGTCGCCATTTCGCACTCGTGGTGCATCGCTGAAGCGGCCAAAGGCTTCGAATGGTTCACGAGCGACCACCCGCTAGTGAGGCTGCAGTACTACGGCGACGGAGACTTCGACGTCTCCGGGGGTTGGGGCAAGAGCGGCACGAACATCCTGATGCCCTTGTCCCGGCGATACCTCCTTCTCTGCCAGGTCGGCTCTGAGGGTCCCACGCGAATGCGCCTCACGAAGGAGAACACTCTCATCATCCGCCGAGCAATCGCGAGACGCGCTCACCGCTCCGTCTTCGCCCTTCGTCCCGTGCAGGACATGGCCGCCATGCGTCCGAGGACTGTCGACTTGGAGGCGTACAAGTCGGAACGTAATCAGTGGGCAGTCTGGCATCAGCAGCAGAGCGAAGCTGAGCAGACACACTGCTCTCTCCCACGTTCTCTCCAGGAGGCAATGGCTGAAGACAACTTCTCGGACGAAGCGCATGAGTAGGAATCGTGTGGTGCCTGACGTGTGAGCCTGATTCGCTTCACCTGCCAACGGCAAGCCAACGCGACGGACAGCGCCGGGGCCGTCGGCCAGGAGGGGAGCCGACGGGCCCGTGGGTGCCGGCAGGGGCGTCCAGCGTCAGTCGCCTTCACCTTCGCCGGCAAGCCGGGAGAGCCTGCCAAGTAGCGAGCCGTGCTGGCGCGAGTCGTCGAGCACTTCGGCACCCAAGGCGCAAGTGCCGCTTGCGGGATTCTCGCCACCCCTGAGCCCTGGTGGGTGCCAGCCGCCGACGTCGACGATTGCGCAGAGTATCAACTGACTTGATTAGCCTCCGGCTTCGTCGTTGTCCATGTCGCGAGAAGACGGTCTGCATATGCCCAGCAGCCACCCGACGAGCCGGACAAGCCCTGAGAAGGCGACGCCGACAAGCAGAGCCGTCATGGCGATGCAGAACCATGCCAATGTCAGTGCAATGGGGAGGATGATCAGCCACACCAGGAAGCCGTAACGGATCAGCACGTAGATGTCCGGCGTCAATCGTGGAACCCACGCACCAGACCCCCACCCCCTGCCGAGTACCTGGTTGTTCCGGTCGCTTCTGGCCGCCTGATCAACACCCCGGGTGCTTGAATCGGCCTCTGGCCCTGAGGGAGGGGAAATCCATAGGTGCTTACACACACGGCCAGGTTCCGGCATCTGCAGGCGCTGCTGCTGTTCGCTCATCGGCCCTTGCCGGGACTCCCGCTGTCGCGGATCTCGCCCTTCGACTTCAAGCGGCGGCGGTCGGGATGAACTCTGGTGGTTGGTCCGTCCGCGCGCCCTGCTAGATGAGTGATTCCACGCCCACAGCCTGAGGCGCAGTAGTCGACGAGCGTCCGGCTCAGCCTGCCCAGCCCGTGGTCGAGACTGATGCAGGCGGCGAGGCAGAGGAAGCGCTGCAGGACGCGCTCGCGCAGTCCCGCCAGCGTGCGCGTTGCACCTCGCCGACGCGGGCGGCCCGCCCCAGCAACTCGAGCGCGACCCCGCGCTCGCCGCGCCGCGGGCCGGAGAGGGTGAACGCCCGCGGCGTACCGTTGGGAACGGCCAGCAGCCTTGACCGCTCCCAACGTTGAGCAGGATTCAGACGGCTCATGGTCGGTGATACACGAACTAAGTGCGTGGCGGGCCAGCTTCCGAAACGTCTTCTTAGGCAGGACTGCCTGCACCATCCCCAATCGTTATTGGAGACATCTATTCATGGACAGAAGAATCGCCGATCTGCTGCTCAGCTGGACTGGACTGTGCGTAGCGATCGTGCTGCTTGTCGCTGGCGGCTTGCTTCTGTACGGCAGCAGTTACGTCCAGAATCAGGTGCGCGACCAGCTGGCCGCACAGAAGATCTTCTTCCCGCCAGCGGACAGCCCTGCGGTCGAGGGTCCCCAGTTCGCGCCCATGCGCCAGTACGGCGGCCAGCAACTTACGACGGGGCCCCAGGCGCAGACGTACGCGGACCACTTCATCGGTGTCCATCTCGAGGAGGTCGGCGGCGGCAAGACCTACGCCGAGCTGAGCTCCGAGGCGCAGGCCAATCCCGAGAACGCCGCCCTGCAGGACCAGGTGCAGACCCTGTTCCGCGGCACGACCTTGCGAGGGATGCTGCTCAACGCCTACGCCTTCTGGACGGTCGGGACGATCGCCCGCTATGCGGCCATCGTGACACTCGTTGGTGGTGTCGCGGTCCTCGCCCTCGCGGCGCTCGGCTTCGTGCACGCCGGGCGGGTGCGTCGTCGTGATGTCACGCCGCTCGACCGCGGAGACTGAGCCGAGGAGCAACGGGCGGCCACAGAGTGCCTGGGCGGTCGCCCGCGTGCGGCCTCTCCAAGCTTCTCTGACCTGCTCGTGGACGCTGCTCGTGGGCGTCAACCCCGGCGTGGCGCTCACCTCGCGTTCCGGCACTGTGGCGCGGAGCACCGCCTTTTCCGACGTCCGTTTCCGGGGCGGCGGTCCCAAGCCGGGCGTCACCTGCTCGGCCTCCTTGAACCCCCCGGCTTTGTCGGAGGCTCCAGCCCTTGAGAGGATGGAGCCATGGACAGACAGACGAGGTACCCCAAGGAAGTCAGGGAGCGGGCCGTGCGGCTCGTCTTCGAGCTGGAGCGCAAGTACAACTCGCAGTGAGCGGCGATCACCTCTATCGCCACCAAGCTCGGCATGACGCCGGAGACGCTGCGCAAATGGGTGCGGCGCGCCGAGACCGACCAGGGCCTCAGGCCCGGCCTCACCAGCACCGAACGTGAGCGCATGAAGCAGCTCGAGCGCGAGAACCGCGAGCTGCGCCGCACCAACGAGATCCTCAAGGCGGCAGCGGTGTTTCTTCGGGGCGGAGCTCGACCGCCGACAGAGGAGATGACCGCCTTCATCGACGAACGCCGGGATGCGTACGGGGTCGAGCCGATCTGCGCGCTGCTGCCGATCGCCCCGTCGACGTACTACGCGGCCAAGAACCGGCCGCCCTCGGCGCGAGCCCTGCGCGATGAGGAGATCATCGAGAAGATCCGGAGCGCCTGGAAGGCGAGCCGCGGTCGCTACGGCGCCCGCAAGGTCTGGCGCCAGCTGCGCAGGCAGGGCGAGAGCGTCGCCCGCTGCACGGTCGAGCGCCTGATGCGCGCCGAGGGCCTCGCCGGCGTCGTGCGCGGCAAGAAGGTGTTCACCACGCAGAGCGACGACACTGCGCCGCGCCCCGACGACCTCGTCGAGCGCGACTTCACGGCGCCCGCACCTAACCGCCTCTGGGTCGCCAACCTGACGTACGTGCGCACCTGGGCGGGGTTCGTCTACGTGTCGTTCGTCTTCGACGTCTACAGCCGCTACATCGTCGGCTGGCAGGCGGCGAGCCACCTGCGCACCGACCTTGCCCTGGACGCCCTGGAGATGGCCCTCTGGCAGCGCAAGGGAGCTGGCGAGAGCCTCGTCCACCACTCAGACCGGGGCGTGCAGTACCTCTCCATCCGCTACACCGAGCGCCTCGAAGAGGCCGGCATCGAGACCTCGGTCGGGAGCCGCGGCGACTCGTACGACAACGCCATGGCCGAGAGCGTGATCGGCCTCTACAAGACCGAGGTGATCCGCCACGAGGGACCCTGGAAGGGCCTCGAGGAGGTCGAGTTCGCTACACTCGAATGGGTC
>CAYTRM010000260.1:0-4202 GCA_964440225.1 uncultured Thermoleophilia bacterium
TGGAGGCGCTCGGGTTGGCTCTGCATGACGAGACCGCGAGTGTGCACGGAGGCGCCGCCGAGGCGCTCGCCAAGATCGGCAGCCCCCGCGCCGTGGAGTTGCTCGGGATGGCGCTGGAGGATAAAGGCAAGGACGTGTACAAAGCCGCATACATCGCGCTCGGAAAGGCCCGCAGCCCCCGCGCCTGGGAGTTGCGCGCCGCCGCCGAGGCGCCCGCGAAGAGTGGCGCGAAGAGTGGCAGCAGCATCTACGACCGCAGAGACCAACCGGCCTACCGACGTTTCCCGATTGACCCCGGTCTCGCCGAGAACCCGCACATCCTCCGCTGGTGGACACCCGCGCACGACAAGCTCTTGACCGACCTGATTGCGCGTTGGCAGTGGGATTGGTCTTGGGAAGTCAAGGACGAGGTACTCAAGATCACACCCGCAGACGTTGTGGAAATGTGGAGGGAACAAGACCCAGCCTGCGAGCGCAACGTCTGGTACAACGTCATCATGTACTTCGCTCAGTCGAGGGCTGAGCAGCTTGGTCTCACCGATGCCATCAGGGAGCCCGAGTGGAAGACCTGTCCGCTGTGCGATCAGCCGTTCGTTGAAGACTCCCTGCCATTCCCGCTCGTTCAGCGCCTCGGCATTGACCAGCTCGACTTCTGCGCGCCCTGCATGCACGGCACTCTCGGATGGGATTCCGGCGACAAAGGCGCATCAGAGGAGAACATCCTTGAATACCTGCGTGAGATGGCTGACGCCACCGGCCGCGTGCCGGCCCAAGGCTTCGGCGAAGGCAAAGGTGATCTGCTAAGGCTCGACACCTCATGCAGGGTCAAGCTTCTCAAGTTGCTGGAGAAGAAACCGGCCGTCAGTCGAGTCCAGGAAGCGTTCGGCTCTTGGCTGAATGCACTGATACAAGCGGGCGTCCTCGACGACGGGACGCGGAGAACGAGTCGCGGCATCCAGACCATCGCACAGGATGGACATGTGTGCCTGTCTCTCGGCGAGAAGACGATTGATGACTGGCTATCTGCGCACGGGATACCCCATGAGAAGGAACCGCGATACCCCGTGGGCAACTACCGGGCCGACTGGCAAATCGGGGATGTGTTCATCGAGTACTTCGGTCTGATCGGCAATCCGGACTACGACGAGAAGACGAGAGAGAAAGTCCGAATCTGCAAGGATCAGGGCATTGCTCTGGTCGCCATGTATCCGAAGGACTTGGCGATGCAGGACGGGATCGACATGAAGCTGGCTTCGCTGGTGCCGGCCAAGAGCGGCTGACTGTCGCACGTGGATGGCCGGCGGAGAGACTGAAGGGCGAGCGAGGCAGAAGTGTACGCTGTGTTCGACGGGCGATTCTGGGAGGAGCACTTCAGAACGGTGTTCGCGAGACAGATCTCATGCTTCTGCACGGCTGTAGAGACCCGCCTCCTGCCGACCTTTGATTCCTTGGAAGAGGAGGCCGAGCAGGCGGCAAACTCCGAGTGGGAACGGCTTGGCCAAGCCGGCGCCTCGGACTCGACCGACCCAGCAAATCTTGCCGACCGAGCTGAGCAGGTGGGTGTCGACTACTACCTGCTGTTGGAAGGCGTGCGCCAGACTCTCATCAGCCTTTCAGTCGCCGCCCTCTACCATCTCTTTGATCAACAGCTGATGGTATTTCACAGACGACAGTTGCTTCATCCTCGCGACGAGAATAACGCTGCGCTCATGAAGATTGCCGAGCTAGAGGCTCGACTGTCCTCGGAAGGTGTTGATATCGGGAGTTTTGAGTCGTGGTCCAAGGTGGACGAGCTGAAGGCTGTGGCGAACGCCGTCAAGCACGCTGAAGGCCACTCGGCAGACGAAGTGCGTCGGATGAGACCTGACCTCTTCACACCGCCTCAGCTGCGTGGGGCCACGAGGCCGGACCCATCAGCGGAGAGCGTCTATCTGCCCCTGGCCGGTGAAGATATCTTCCTAACCTTGGATGACCTGCGGGAGTATGGCTCGGTGGTGCTTGAGTTCTGGCAAGAGCTGGGAGCGGCAATTCGAGCGACGGATCAGCAGGAGGAGAACGGGTTCATCTGAGCGGTTGTCTGCTGCCCGTCGTGTCCACCCGCCAGTCCCGCGTTGAAGCGCGTTCGAGCAGGATCGCAAGAAGGCGTTTCGCGCCGAGCGACCGCCGCAATCTGTCGGAACGCGGTTGTAGGGTGGACGATGGTCGGGAAGCTGACGGGGTGGGTCTCAATGCCTACGAGACGTATCATAGAGCCGAGCAAGATCGGGGGTTCGTTGAAGCGTGAACGGAGAGCAGCACACCAAGATCGTCAACTTCATCTGGGGCATCGCGGACGACGTCCTGCGTGACCTCTACGTGCGCGGCAAGTACCGCGATGTGATCCTGCCGATGACGGTGTTGCGTCGCCTCGACGCCGTTCTCGAGCCGACCAAGCAGGCCGTGCTCGACATGAAGACCTCGCTCGACGAGGCGGCCATCGTGAATCAGGACCAGGCGCTGCGCCAAGCCGCTGGCCAGGCCTTCTACAACACGTCCAAGTTCACCCTGCGCGATCTTCGTGCCCGCGCCAGCCAGCAGCAGCTCAAGGCCGACTTTGAGACCTACCTCAACGGCTTTTCGCCCAACGTGCAGGACATCCTGGAGAAGTTCGAGTTCCGCAATCAGATCCCACGGCTGTCCAAGGCAGACGCCCTCGGCACGTTGGTCGAGAAGCTCCTCTCTCCCGGCATCAACCTCAGCCCGAATCCGGTGATGAATGGTGACGGCTCGGTCAAGCATCCCGGCCTCGACAACCATGGCATGGGCACTGTGTTCGAGGAGCTGGTTCGCCGGTTCAACGAGGAGAACAACGAGGAGGCCGGAGAGCACTGGACGCCGCGCGACGCGGTCAAGCTCATGGCCAAGCTGATCTTCTTGCCGATAGCCCACGGAATCGGCGACGGCACGTACTTGCTGTACGACGGAGCCTGCGGCACCGGAGGCATGCTGACGGTGGCGGAGGAGACTCTTGCTGAGCTGGCCGAAGAGCACGGCAAGCAGGTGACGACACACCTCTACGGGCAGGAGATCAACGCCGAGACGTATGCCATCGCCAAGGCCGACCTGCTCCTCAAGGGCGAGGGCGAGGCCGCAGACAACATCGTCGGCGGCCCGGAGTACTCGACGCTCTCAAACGACGCCTTCCCGGCGCGTGAGTTCGACTTCATGCTCTCCAACCCGCCCTACGGCAAGAGCTGGAAGAGTGACCTGGAGCGCATGGGCGGCAAGTCCGGCATCAAGGACCCGCGCTTCATCATCCAGCACGACGGCGATCCCGAGTACTCGCTGCTGACGCGCTCAAGTGACGGCCAGATGCTGTTTCTGGCCAACATGCTGAGCAAGATGAAGCACAAGACCAAGCTCGGCAGCCGCATCGCTGAGGTGCACAACGGCAGTTCGCTGTTCACCGGCGACGCCGGCCAGGGCGAGAGCAACGTTCGCCGCTGGATCATCGAGAGCGACTGGCTCGAGGCCATCGTCGCGCTGCCGCTGAACATGTTCTACAACACCGGCATCGCGACGTATGTCTGGGTGATCTCCAACCGCAAGCCCGACCACCGTCGCGGCTACACGCAGCTCATCGACGCCACCAAGTGGTTCAAGCCGCTGCGCAAGAACCTCGGCAAGAAGAACTGTGAGCTCTCAGAGGAGGACATCCAGCGCATCTGCGGCACCTTCATCGCCTTCGAGGATACCGAGCAGTCGAAGATCCTGCCGAATGAAGCTCTGGGCTATCAGAAGGTGACGGTCGAGCGGCCGCTGCGCCTGCGGGGAGTCGACGGCGATCGCATCTACTCCGCGAAGGAGATCAAGGCGCTCAAGGAGAGTCACGACGTGGACGAAGCCGCCCCCGCCGTCGTCAGGAAGGTCCACAGACTGGGCACTGCCGTAGACCCCATTCGTGGCCTCTTCGAGGCGACGATCAAGGGCGCGCCACGCGTCGTTGAATACGAGCCCGACTCTGACCTGCGCGACTCCGAGCAGGTGCCGCTGCTCGAAGAGGGCGGCATCGAAGCCTTCATCAAGCGTGAAGTGCTGCCGTATGCGCCCGATGCCTGGTTCGCTGAGAGCAGCACAAGGATCGGCTACGAGATCAACTTCAACCGCTACTTCTACAAGCCGCAGCCGCTGCGCAGCCCTGAGGAGATTCGCGCCGATATCCT
>CAYTRM010000261.1:0-4186 GCA_964440225.1 uncultured Thermoleophilia bacterium
ACCAGTACGTCGGCGCCGTCAACGCCTTCACGCTGCCCGTGCCCATGATGAACATCATGAACGGCGGCAAGCACGCCGACAACAACGTCGACCTGCAGGAGTTCATGGTCATGCCGGTCGGCGCCGCGAGCTTCGAGGAGGCGCTGCGGATCTGCGCCGAGGTCTACCACGGCCTCAAGGCGGTGCTCAAGGCGAAGAAGCTGAGCACCGCGGTCGGCGACGAGGGCGGCTTCGCGCCCGACCTCGGCTCCAACGAAGAGGCGATCAAGGTCATCATGGAGGCCATCGACGCCGCCGGCTACGAGCCCGGCGACGATGTGCGTATCGCCCTCGATCCCGCCGCCGCGAGCTTCTACGACAAGGAGAAGGGTCTCTACGTCCTCGAGGGTGAGGGACGCGAGCTCACCAGCGCCGAGATGGTCGACTACTACGCCGCGCTCGTCGATGCGTACCCGATCATCAGCATCGAGGACGGCCTCGACGAGAACGACTGGGACGGCTTCAAGCTCATGACCGAGAAGCTCGGCGACCGCGTGCAGATCGTCGGCGACGACCTCTTCGTCACCAACGTGGAGCGCCTCGCCCAGGGCATCGAGAAGGGCTCGGCCAACAGCATCCTCATCAAGCTCAACCAGATCGGCACGCTGAGCGAGACCCTGGACGCCATCCAGATGGCCACCCGCGCCGGCTGGACCGCCGTGTGCTCGCACCGCTCCGGCGAGACCGAGGACACGACGCTCGCCGACCTGGCCGTGGCGACCAACGCCGGCCAGATCAAGAGCGGGGCGCCGGCGCGGACGGACCGCGTGGCCAAGTACAACCAGCTGCTGCGCATCGAGGAGATGCTCGGCGAGGTGGCGTACTACCCGGGGATGAACGCGTTCTACAACCTCCGCTAGCCGGGGGCGGGCAGATGTGTCACGAGAACGGCGACCGCAGGTCGCCGTTCTCGTCGTAGGGCAGGGGGAAGAGCGGACCGGCGGGGCGCAGCGCCTCGCCGGTCCGCACCTCGTCCAGGAGCGCTTCGGAGACGGCGAGCCGCTCCAGGTGGGCGGTGTCGCGGATCCAGGCGAGCCGCACGTCGCGCGGCTCGCGCACGCCGCTCGTCTGCAGGCACGCGGCCAGGGCCTCGCGGTCGCTCGCGAGGGCGATCGGCAGGCGCGCGTCCTCGGGGCAGTTCGAGGTGATGCAGTTGACCTCGGTGGCGGCGCGGTCGACCTGCGCCGCGCAGCGCTCCGTGGTGAAGTCGGCCATGCCGATGCCGGTGGCGTTGCCGTGGGTGGCCGCCGTGAGGCCGCGCACGAGGATCCTCGTGATGCGCGGCCGGCTCGGCCGCTCGCCGCCGCCCCAGAACGAGCTGCGGCCGATGACATTGGTGTCCATGCCGGTGCCGCTCACATCCTTGCCGAGCTCGTCGACGACGAGCACGTCGAGTTCGTCGAACGGCAGGCGTGGAAGCAGCTCGCGCGCAGCATCCAGCAGCTCGGCCTCGCGCCTGAAGAACTCACCCGGCGCCAGCACCTCGACGCGGGCGGTGCGGTCGCGCCGATCCTCGACGAGCGCGATGCCGGCGACCACGGGGAGCGCCGCGAGGATCCGCTCGCCGTGGTCGCGAAGCACGGCGGGGAAGCCGTGGCGCACGGTGAGGCCGTGCGCGGAGAGGGCGCCGGCGTGCTTGCCGGCGCCGATCACCAGCATCTTGACGAGGCCGCTCTCGACCTCGCCGTGGAAGTCGGTGTGCGGCTTGACGCGATTGACGACGAGCACGCCGTCGGCCTCTGCGAGGTCGCGGCTCACCCAGACGGGTCCGCCGAAGGCGCTCTCGGCGACGGTCACCACGTCCATCGACGAGACGACCTCGGCGCCGATGCTCTCCGCGGTGACGCCGAGGTCGCCGAGGACGGCGCGCTGCCCTTCGGCGGTCGCGCCGCCGTGGCTGCCCATGCAGGGCGCGACGAACGGCTCGCCTCCCGCGCGCCGGACGCCTGCGGCGGCGGCGCGCAGAGCCGGAACAAGGTCGGCGACGCCGCGGCTGCCGGCGGTGATCGCGATGCGCTGGCCCGGCCGGATGGCGGCGCCTGTCGGCAGGCGGGACAGCCCTGCCGCCACTGCGGCCGCGACGTCCACGTCCGCGCTCGGGGGGAAGAGCTGGTCTACGAGTTGCAGATTAGGTGCTTCCTCGCGCACACTATCCCCTCACACATCGGCGGCCGGCACGCCGCCGAGCCTACCACCGTGGGCGTCCGTGCGGCGTCCGTTCCCGGCATGAGGACCATGGCTTCCGGGTAACGACCTTGTCGGTAGGCCCACCAGACGACGACGCGGAGGAATCGCGAGCATGTACTGTCCCGAATGCGGAAACGACGCCCACGACGCCAAGTTCTGCCCGGAGTGCGGGGCGAACCTGAGCGGTGTCAAGAGCGCCTTGCGCGGCAAGACGACCGGCCAGCAGGGCGGCAAGGCCGGCCGGTCCGGCGACAAGGGCGGCGCGGCGACGCCGGCCGCCTCGAACGAGCCGTCCGGCCGTCTCTCGCCGGCGGTCATCTGGGGCGGCTTCGGCGCCTTGGCCGTCATCGTCATCATCGTCGTCGTCATGGCCTCCGGGGGCTTCGGCGGCGACTCCTCCGGCGACGGCGGGGGTACGGCGGAGAATCCGGCGCCGGCAACGGCGACGGCCGTGCCCGCCGACACGAGCGGGAGCTACCGCGAGCTCGTCGAGCGCGGCAACAGCCTCTACGATCAGGGCGACGCCGCGTTCCGCGATCAGGACTTCGAGCAGGGCAGCGCGTTCTTCTCGGCCGCGGCCAAGGTGTACGCGGCGGCGTGGAAGAAGCAGCCGGGCGACCCGGCGCTCGGCACCGACTACAGCGTCGCGCTCTTCTACAGCGGCGACATCCCCGGCGCGCTCGAGCGTATCGAGGCGGTGATCGAGGCGGACCCCGGCTTCCAGAAGGCCTGGCTCAACAAGGGCATCTTCCTGAGCCACGAGGCGCGTCTCGTCGAGCAGGAGGGCGACGAGAAGCAGGCGCAGAAGCTCTTCGACCAGGCGCGCACGGCCTTCACCCGCGCCGCCGCCATCGACCCCGCCTCGGAGGCCGGCCAGCAGGCCGACGCGAGTCTCGAGCAGCTGCCGGAGTAAGGCCCCCACTCGCCGGCGCGGCGCGCGGGCAGGGAGTCGCGCCGCCGGTCACGAATCCTAGGGGTGAGAAGCGGCCGGCCTGCGGAGCACGGGCGGCCGGCGGCGAGCAGGGAGCGAGACAGCGTGGCGCATGCGACCACAGCCGGGTCGTCCGGAGTGAGACGGAGACGACGCGCGCCTTCGGGGGCGGGCCGCGGCGCGGCGCCGCAGCTGCGCCTGGGGCGTCTCGCCGCGCTGGCGCTCATCCTCATCGCCGCCGCCCTGTACGTCACGCCGCTGCGCGACTTTTTCGCGCAGCAGGACCGGTATCAGAAGGCATCGGCCTCGCTCGAGGCGGCGCGCACCGACAACGCGGCGCTCGAGCGGCAGGTCGAGCTCCTGACCACCAAGGCGTACATCGCCCAGCGGGCGCGGACCGACTCCATGCTCGTCCCGCCGGGCACCCAGGTGTTCGTCGTCAAGGGGCTGCCGGGCAGCGAGGCCGACGCCCAGATCCTCGCCGCCGTGCCCACCGAGAGCTCCATCTCCGTCCTCGACCGCATCGAGGACCTGTGGCGCACGCTGCGTCGCTGAGGCGCCCGTGAGCGCTGCCCCCGGGCTCGTCTCCGGACACGACCTCATGGTCGCCGCCGGTCAGCTCGGGCGCCGGCCGCAGGCCATGAGCGCCGTCGCCGCCCGGTGCCCGTTCGAGTTCCCCGCCGCCGTCGAGGACCTGCCGTACGATCCCGAGGGGCGGCCCTTCCCGACCCTGTACTACTGCACCTGCCCGACACTCGTCGCCGCCGTGGCCCGGCTGGAGAGCGCCGGCGGCGTCGCCGTCTGGACGCGCCGCCTCGCGGCCGACGCCGCGCTGGCGCTCTCCGTCCTCGGCGCCACCACCGCCGAGACGGCTCGCCGCCGGGAGCTCGCGGATCTGTACCCGCGGCCGATGCTCGACGGTGGAGCCACGCTCGGGACCGGCGTCGGAGGGGTCCGCGACGCGCGCGCCGTCAAGTGCCTGCACGCGCACGTCGCGCACGCTCTGGCGAGCCCCGGCTACCTCTTTGG
>CAYTRM010000262.1:0-4177 GCA_964440225.1 uncultured Thermoleophilia bacterium
GACGGGGATGCCCAGGGCTTCGACGACGGCGAGCAGGCTCTCGTCGAACTCCGGGGAGGTGCCGTGCAGCGAGCAGCCGGGGTAGTAGGCGACGCCGCGGGTCGTTCGCGACTGCGCGGCCGCTTCGGCGGCTTCGCCGGTCTGCGACGTGACGGGCGTCGTCGCCGCGCTCATGAGGTCACCCCGCACTTCTCGAAGATCCGCTTGACCTCGGCGACCCCGTCGATGCGGTCGGCGCGCAGGTTGAGCTTGCCGCGCGCGAACATGCCGGGCGCGTTGGTGACGTCCTTCATGAGGTCGCCGGTGCGCAGCTTGTACTCCATCACGAGGCCCATCTCGTGCAGGCGGCCGTTGCTGCGGATCTGCTCGAGGAAGGCCTTGTGGAAGGCGCTGATGGCTCGAGGCATGACCGCCAGACCCGACGCGAGACTGATCTCTCGAACGGCGTCGATGACTCGCGCCGGGTCGCAGTCGTTCGGGCAGCGGGCGCTGCACGTCTCACAGGTGAGGCAGAGCCAGATCGACTCGTCGCGGAGGGTCTGCTCGCGCGGCGCGTACATGACCCGGCGCATGACCTGATGCGGGCGAAGGTCCGACTCGGACGCCATGGGGCAGCCCGCAGAGCACTTGCCGCACTGGTAGCAGGTGGCTGCGTTGATGCCGGTGGCGTCCCGGATCTCGGCGGCGAGGGTGCGGGACTTCGCGCTCGTCATCGTCGGTCATCGATCCTTCTGGTGGGGCGGGGTGGCCTTCGGCTGCCCGCCGCATCCGTAGTCGAGACTGGGGAGCGAGTATACGCCCTGACTACAGTGTAGAGGCACGCTTGAAAGCGGGCAACTCCGCTCCTCTATTCACGGGGACGTGCTCGGCGACGTCTGCAGCCCCGCGCCGGCCCCCGGCGCCCAGGCCGGCGTGAGCGCGTCGTCGAGCAGCACCTTGGCGTCTCCTCCGGTCGGGCTCGTCAGGTAGATCGTCCCGGTCCGGTACTTCTCCTGGTCGTACTCCGCCCACGCGATGCTCTCGCCGTCCGGCGACCATGACAGCTCCTGCACGATGGTGTCCTTGTACTCAGCCACGACGCGTGCCTCGCCGCCCGCCTCGATGTCGAACATCCAGAAGATCGCCGGACCGATGCCGCTTTCGTTCTCGGCCGGCTCGAGGGAGTGCCCGGTGAACACCACTTTGGTGCCGCCGGGATCCCAGGCGTAGCCCGCCGGCAACTGCGTCGCCTTCTCGGGCATCAGCGTCCGGCCGTTGACGTCGATCACCGTGTAACTGGTGCTCACATCGCTGCCCGCGCGCCGGAAGATGATGGCGTTGCCGGCCGGCGACACCAGCGGGTCGTCGAAGCGGCGGGAGTTGACGTCGAAGAACGCCTTGTCCGAGCCGAGCTCGGTGACTGACCCCGAGGGGCGATCGAGCACCTGGAGTCGCTCTGTGGCCGTGGGCATCCCGTACTTGTCGGTCTTCTGGTCCGTGTAGGTGACGAAGGCGATCGTGGCCCCGTCGCGGGAGGCGCTCACCGAGACGCCGCTCAGCGCCGAGCCGGCGGAATCCCGGAGCGGGGAGACCGCTTCTGTGGACGGATCGTAGACGACGAGAACGGCGTTCTCGCCGGTGCTCTTGGGGGTCGCCGTGTAGCCGGCGATGAGCAGTTCGCCGGCCGAGAGCCAGGCGATGCTGTCGACGGCGACGACGCCGGGTGCCTCTATCGCCACTTCTCTCGGCGCCAGACCCCCGGCCTCGAAGAGCCATACGGAACTGCGCTTGTAGGTGCCGGCCACGCACGCCAGCCACCTGCCGTCCGGTGAGTGGGCGATCTGGTAGATCTCCCGGCCTGAGAACGCCATGAGCTCGCGTACGGACCCGTCGGCGTCCACTGTCGCCAGCCGGTTGGCCCGCGGACCCACGGCGGCTGCGAGGTACCGTGTCACGACGGGCGCGCTCGTCGCGGGCGTCGAAGCCACCGGTGTCGGTGTCGCCTCCGTACCGCCGATGAGGTCGCCGAGCGGCAGGATGAAGACTGCGGCGACGGCGGCGATCGCGATCACGGCGAGGACGACGACCACGATCAGCCAGGTCGGAGCGCCCTTGCGCGGGCCGCCGGGCGGGGCCGTGGCGGCGCCGGGGCCGGGCGGCGGCCCGGCCGGAGGCGGCGCGAACGAGGCCGGCGGGGACGCGACCGGGGCCTGCGGAGACGCGGGCACGATCGGCTGAGCGGGTGGCACGACGGGCTGGGCCGGCGGCACGACCGGTGGGACCGGAGCCGCCGTCGGCGGCGGCGCAGTGGGAGCCGACGCAGCCGCCGCCGGAGCGCCGCAGGTCTTACAGAAGGCGGCGTCGGGCGCCAGAAGAGCGCCGCATGAAGCGCAGGTAGCGGGGAGACGGGCCCCGCAGCCCTCGCAGAAGAGCGCGTCGTCTGCGTTCGCGCGCCCGCACGTGCAACAGTTCCTCGCCATGTCCCCCCTCCAGGTACAGTCGGCCGAGGTCGTTGCGATGAATCGTACCTTGTGCGGCTCGCCGGCGACAGGAGGATGCCGTGGTTTTTCTCCGGGCGATCAGGAGTGCGGCGTCGGTCCGGCGGCCAGGGCGTTGCGCACGGAGCCTCGCCCGAGAAGCATGAGCGTTGCGGCCGCGACGGCCGCGGCGGCGCCCAGCGAGAACGTCGCCCACGGTCCGACGGCGCTCCACAGCAGGCCGCCGAGCGCGCTGGCGGCGAAGCTCGCGAGACCGGTCGCCGTGTAGTAGAGACCCAGGGCGGAGGCCCGTTCGCCGGTGGGGATGGCGCGCCCGATGAGCGCCTTGCTCGTGCCTTCGGTGGCGGCGATGTAGAGGCCGTAGGCGGCGAAGAGGCCGGCGAGAGCCCATCCCGAGCCGGCGGTCGCGAAGCCCAGGTAGACGACCGCGAACGCGCCGTATCCGGCGATGACCAGCGGGTACTGTCCGATCCGGTCGCTGAGGCCGCCGAGCGGTAGAGACCCGGCCGAGTACACGAGGTTGTAGAGCACGTAGAGGAGGATGATCGCCGACGTTTCCAGGCCGACGTCCTGGGCCTTCAGCAGGATGAACATGTCGCTCGAGTTACCGACGGCGAAGAGCAGGGAGCCTGCCAGCAGCCAGCGGAAGGCCGGCGAGGCCGGCAGCGACGGCCGGAAGGCGCCGGGCCGGGGCTCCTCCCGGCGCTCGCGGACGAAGAGCACGATCGCGAGCACGCTCAGCAGCCCCGGCGCCACGGCGATGGCGAAGATCCAGCGCAGCGGGATCTCCGCCTGCACCAGAGCCAGCGCGACCAGCGGTCCGATCACCGCGCCCAGCGTGTCCATGCTGCGGTGCAGACCGAACGCCAGCCCCTGCTGCCCGGGTCGCGTGTTCGCCGCGATGAGGTCGTCGCGCGGCGCCGTGCGCATGCCCTTGCCGAGGCGGTCGGTGAAGCGGCCGGCCAGCGCCGCCGGCCAGCCTGTCGCCAGCGCGATCGCGAGCTTGCCGAGGCCGCCGAGCGTGTAGCCGGCGAGTACGAAAGGTCTGCGCCGGCCGGTGCGGTCGGCGGCCTGGCCGAACGGGTACTTGGTGATGCTCGCCGTCGCCTCGGCGATGCCTTCGATGATCCCCAGAGCCGCCACCGGCAGGCCGAGCACCGAGGTCACGAAGAGGGGGAACAGCGGATACACGATCTCAGAGCTGAGGTCGGCGAAGAAGCTGACGAGGCCGAGGCTGCGCACGTTGGGGTCGAGGGTTCGGAGACTGGCGAACCAACGGTGCGGGGCGAGTCGGATCATGGCTCGATGCTACCAGCCGGGCTGCTCCGGCACGGTGAGGCTTTCGACGAGCCGGGTGGTGTCGTTGCGACCCGATGACGGCGTTCAGCGCCGCCGCCGATTCAGCCAAGTAAGGCGTCCGCCGGGGACTCGCCCCGCTCACGTGACGCAGCGTGTGGCCGGGCCGGGCGACGCCTGTCGCTCACCCGGCCCGGCCCATCGCCGATACTGACCGCATGAGGACTCTGCGCCGACAGGCGCCGCGCACCCGGGCCGCCACGCGTGCTCGCGCGCTCGCGGCGGCTCTTCTGATCGCCGCTTCCACGTGGTTGGCCGCAGCAGTCGCCTCGCCCGCGCCGGCGCGGGCAGCGGCCTGCGGGGACGGCGTCGCCATCCCCTTCCTGCTCTTCCCCTCCGACAAT
>CAYTRM010000263.1:0-4154 GCA_964440225.1 uncultured Thermoleophilia bacterium
AGATGTGCCGCGGGCCGGCGGGGACGGTGGTGGCGCGCGACGGCTCGACTGCCGGCGAGCGTCGCGGGAGGCGCCTGCCGCGCCGCCTCACGGCGCGGCCTATTGTACCCGTTGACGCCGACGGACGCCGACCCGGGTCACGGCGTGAACGCGAAGTCCTGCTCTTCGATCACCCGCAGACACGCGGCGGCGACCTCCACGTCGTACTTCACGCCCGCGTTCTCACGGATCTCCGCCAGCGCGGGCTCCACACCCAGGGCCGGGCGGTACGGACGGTGCGAGGACATGGCCTCGACGACGTCCGCCACGGCGAGGATCCGGGCCTCCGGCAGGATGTCCTCGCCGGTCAAGGCCTGCGGGTAGCCGGATCCGTCGAGGCGTTCGTGGTGCTGCAGGACGATCTCCGCCACCGGCCGCTCGAACTCGATGGCCGCGAGGATGTCGTACCCCGACCGCGCGTGCTGCTTGATCAGGTTGAACTCGGCGGCGCTGAGCCGGCCCGGCTTGGAGAGGATCTCGGCGGGGACGGCGATCTTGCCGATGTCGTGGATGAGGCCGGCGAGGCGCAGCCCGTCGAGCTCCTCGGCGCCCATCCCCATCTCGGCGCCGACCGCCACCGCCAGCTCGGCGACGCGCCGCTCATGCCCGGCGGTGTACGGGTCACGCGTCTCGACGACGTGGCTCATGGCCAGGACGGCGCCCTCGACGATGCGCTTGAGCTGCTCCGCCTGCCGACGGATCTCCTCCTCGGCCAGCTTGCGCTCGGTGATGTCCGAGATGATCCCGTGCCACAGGGTGCCACCGTCCTCCGTGCGTTCGGGATGGGCCTGCGACCAGCGCCAGCGCAGGCCCTGACGAGGCAGGACCACTCTGAACTCACAGTGGAAGGTCTCGAGCGTGCGCGCCGACTCGAAGATGGCCTCCGTGACCCGGTCGCGGTCGTCGGGGTGCAGCCTGCCGAAGACGGCCGTGGCGTCCTCGCGCACCTCCTCGGGCGTGACCTCGTAGATGTCGTTCATGCCGCGGCTGGCATACGGGAAGGCGGAGCTTCCGTCCGGGTAGAGGCGGTACTGATAGATGACGCCCGGCACCAGTCGCGCCAGGTTGGACAGCAGATCGAGGCTGCGGGCCAGCTCCTCCTCCCCGCGCTTGCGCGCGGTGATGTCCCGGCCGACGCCGAGGATGCCGATGACGCGCCCGTCCGCGGCGAGCACGGGCGTCTTGATCGTCTCGAGGACCTCCGTGTGGCCGTCCTCCGCGAAGACGATCTCCTCCTCGTTCGTCGAAGGACCGCCCGCCGCCGCGGCCGCGCGGTCGTGCTCCCGAAAGGCATCCGCGAGCCGGCGTTCGGTGAAGTCGTAGTCGGTCTTGCCCGCGATGTCCGCCTCCGCCGCGCCGAAGAAGCTCTCGAAGCGCCGGTTGCAGGACAGGTACACGCCGTCGAGATCCTTGAGCCAGACGAGGTCCGGCAGCGTGTCGACGAGGGTCCGCAGATGCGCCTCGCTCTCGCGAAGGGCCTCCTGTGCCGCATGCTGCTCGGTGATGTCGAACGTGAAACCGCCGAGCATGGCCTCGTCTCCGGCGCCGGCCAGGGAGAACACCAGCGACCGGTACCAGTCGCTGCCTTCCTCGTCCGGCCACCGCTCGACGACGTCCACGATCTCGCCGGCGAGCGCGCGCTCGCACATCTGCCTGGAGACCGCCGCCGTCTTCTCGTCCCACAGATCCTCGGGCGTCTTGCCGAGCAGGTCGCCCTCGACCACACCCAGGTCGCTCGCCAGTTGCCGGTTCACGTACAGGTACCGCAGGTCCCGGTCGCGCATCCACAGCCGCCCCGGCAGGCGCCCCGCGAACTCGGCGAAGCGCTGCTCGCTGGCTCGAAGCGCCTCCTCGGCCAGCACCCGCTCGGTGATGACCTCCGTGTAGACGATGATGCCTCCGATGGATCCGTCGGCCTCATACCACGGGCGGCACTCCCAGCGCGTCCAGTCCACCGAACCGTCGGCGCGTGGGTACGGGTCCTTCTCCGCACTGCTCACTTCACCCGCGAGCGCCCGCTGGTGGACGTCCCTCCACTTCTGGGGCAGGTCCGGGAAGACGTCGTAGTGGTGCTTGCCGATCACGTCCTGCTCCTCGACCCCGTAGTCTTCGAGGTAGCGGTCGCTGACGTAGATGTATCGGAGTTCCCGGTCGTGGATGGCGATCGCGCTGCGCGCGTGAGCGACCACGTACTCCAGCAGGTCGTGGGAGTGCGACAGCGCGTCCTGCGTCCGTATGCGCTCCGAGACGTCGCGGGTGATGCCCTCCACCGCCACCAGTCGCCCTTCGGCGTCGCGCACCGGGACGAGGCGGCTCTCCATCCAGCGCGTGACGCCGTCCTTGCCGATCCAGCGCATGACGATCGGCTCGTCCGGGGGATCCAGGGACTGCAGAAGGCCGGCCATCAGCGAAGCGTCGTCGGGGTGCGCCATGTGGAGCATGAGCTGCGGGTCGGCGTAGCACTCCTCGGGGGTGTAGCCCGTGACGACCTCGACCGCCGGATTGATGTATGTCAGCCCCGGGCTCGGTGTCAGGTCGTACCGAAAGACGATGTCGGCCACGTTGTCGGTGAGCCGGCCGTAGCGGGCCTCGGTCTCGGCCGCCCGCTGCTCGGCCTCGCGCTCCGCGGTGACGTCGCGGACGTACGCGATCGCGAAGGCGCCGCCGTCACGCTCCAGACGATCGATCGTGGCGGTCACGAGACGATGCTCGCCGCCGGCGTGCCTGACGGTGGTCTCGAAGTCGACGATGGGACGCTCCGCGGCGGCGCGCCACAGCCCGGCCCAACGCCGCTCGTCGACCAGCGGGATCCAGCGCCAGATGCGCTGACCGATCGCCTCTTCGCGAGGGACCCCTCCAAGGCGCTCGGCGGCCGCGTTCACGTACAGCAGGACGCCCTCTTCGCTGACGTAGACGATCGCCTGAGAGGCATGGTCGACGGCGAACTGGCTCTGCCGGGCCTGCTCCGCGTCCCTGCGCTGCCGGCGTCGCAGATCGGCGCCCTCCACGGCGCGTTGAACGGCGGGCGCCAGACGCGTGAGGTTGTCCTTGAGAACGTAGTCGACGGCGCCGGCGGTGATGGTGGCGACCGCGGTGTCTTCGCTGATGGCGCCGGAGACGGTGATCGCCGGCGTTTCGGCAGCCACCTCCGCCAGCACGTGCAGCGCCTGGAGCCCGCCGAAGCCGGGAAGATTGTAGTCGACCAGCGCGAGGTCCCACGAGCCGTCCGCGAGCGCGGCGCGCAAGGCAGGCTCGGCCTCGACGCGCTCCCACCGGGGGTCGATCCCGGCCTCGCGCAGACGCCGGAGCATGAGCGAGACGTCGTCCTCGCTGTCGTCGACGAACAGTATGCGAAGGTCCAAGCTGCCCACCAGTGCGGGGGTCTGCGTCCGACGGTAACACTACTTGAGCGGCCGGCCATCGTCGACTGGCGCGAAGGCTGTGCGACGACGACGAGCCGAAGGCGATCAGTCGATGAGCAGAAGGCCCGTCCAGCTCGGGTGCTCGGCGGCCGGCAGCTCGACGCGGAGGCCGGCCGCCTCGGCCGTGGCGACGACGTCGATGCCCACGGCCTCCATGGACGGACGCGCCTCGAAGGGGTGCCGGCAGGACTCGCCGGAGGCCTGGCCGACGCACTCGTCGCAGAGGACGCACTCGCCGCCGGAGAACGCGGCGGCGTAGCGATAGCCGAGCTTGAAGGCCTCACGTTCGAGATCGGTCATGATGCGCGCGAAGCGGCTCTGGCTGTCGCGCAGGCCGTCGATGTGATCGGCGTCCGAACGCGCTTCGGCGTAGGTGCGGCCCTCGAAGTGCTGCTCGTCGACGCCCTCCTGCGTGAGCGGGATGTCGAGCTGCACCACGAGCGCGTCGCCGTAGCGCCTGAGGACCGCCCGCGTGTCCGTCGCCGGCATGACCGCGGGCGGGCACATGAGGTTGTGGCCGTAGCCGGAACAGAGCGGCACCCGGCACTTGAGGTTCACACGCTCGTCGACGACCACGGCGGCGGCCGGCAGCGGCGCCGCCCGGTCGGCGCCGAGGCTCCCCGCCGCGGCCACTATCTTCTGCAGGTGCAGTGCGTCAGCCAACCGCTTCTCCTCTCCTGGCGAGCTCCTTGC
>CAYTRM010000264.1:0-4154 GCA_964440225.1 uncultured Thermoleophilia bacterium
CAAGGGCCTGCGCGCCGCCGGGTACCAGTGCCTGACCTGCCACGCCAACATCTCCCACCCGGACACGCGCCTCGACGTCGTGCGCTCCGGCCAGAACACGATGTCCATCTGCGCCCGCTGCCACGACGGCAGGCAGCTCCCCGACGACTGCGACATCTGCCACATCAGCGGTGTGCCGGTGACGGCCCCCAAGGTGGCCATGAAGGTCAAGGTGACGCCGTCCCAGTGCCGGGAGTGCCACACCACCAAGACGTTCTGCACGAAGTGTCACAACGGCCTGGAGATGCCGCATCCGAAGCGCTGGAACGCTGCGCACGGCGGCGTCGTGGTCGACCGCGGCAAGAGTATCTGCGTCTCCTGCCACATCAAGGACGACCCGCGCTTCTGCATCGACTGTCACGGCGTGCAGATGCCGCACCCGTCCGGCTTCGGCACGGACCACGGTAGCTTCGCCCTCAAGAACGAGGCGAAGTGCGTCAAGTGCCACGGCAAGAACAGCTGCATCCAGTGTCACGGCCTGCAGATGCCGCACCCGTCCGGCTGGATGTCCGTCCACTCGAGCACGGCCCTGAGCTCTCCGGGTCTCTGCACCAAGTGCCACAGCAGTTCGTACTGCATCGGCTGCCACGGCGTCGCGCTCCCGCACAGCGGCGCCTTCATCGCCGATCACCCGAACCAGACGTACAACCAGGGCAGCGTCTGCATGAAGTGTCACGGCAACGGCGGCACAGGCCCGAAGGGCTGCTACGGCGGCCAGTGCCACGCCGGGGGCATCGATCCCTGAGCCAGCAGCCGGCCGCGGGCGCCGGCGCACGGAGCGTGAAGCATGACCGGCCGCCCTCCACAGAGCGTCTTCGTCGGCGTGAGCGGCGCCAGCGGCGCCCCGTACGCCCTGCGTGTCGTACAGGCGCTGGCCGAAGCCGGCTGCGCCCTGCAGCTCAGCATCTCCGACAGCGGCGTGCTCGTCCTTCAGCACGAGCTCGAGTTGCCCGCCGATGGCCGCGAGGCGGTCACGGCGGCGTTCCTCGAGCGCGCGGGCGCGGCCGCCGAGGTGTACCGCCCCGACGACCTCGCCGCGCCTCCGGCGAGCGGCAGCAGCTTCCCCGACGCCGCCGTCGTGTGCCCGTGCTCGATGTCCACGGCCGCGCATCTCGCTCTCGGGACGACGCGCACGCTCATGCACCGCGTCGGCGACGTCGCGCTCAAGGAGCGCCGGCCGCTGGTGCTCGTACCGCGCGAGACGCCGCTGACGCAGATCCACCTGCGCCGGCTGCTCGAGCTGGCGGAGGCCGGCGCCGTCGTACTCCCGGCCATGCCCGGCTTCTACACGCGACCGCAGTCGCTGCAGGATGCCGTCGATCACGTCGCCGGCAAGGTCATGAGCGCCCTCGGGTTCGCCCAGACCCTCTTCCCGCCGTGGGACGGGGGCCGGCGCTGATGCCGGCCGGCCCGCCGGCCGGTGACCCGGCCCGCGAGCCCGTAGACGCATCCGGCTCGGGAGACCGGTCCGGGCCTGCCCACGCCGGCGATCTGCCCATCGACCGCGATCCCGGTCGCATCGAGGCGATGTTCGGCGGCATCGCGGCACGGTACGACCTGATGAACCGGCTCATGACCGCGGGTCTCGACAGCCGGTGGCGGCGGATGGCGGCTCACCAGGCGGCGGCGTCTCCGGGCGATGCGGTCCTCGACGCCTGCTGCGGCACCGGCGATCTCACCTTCAGCCTGCTCGACGCGTGCCCGGGCAGCGTCGTGACCGGCCTCGACTTCACCGCGGCCATGATCGACCGGGCGCGGGAGAAGGCCGCGGCGCGGGAGCGCCGCGGCAGGCCCGCGCCCGCCGCCTTCATCGTCGGAGACCTGCTCGATCTGCCCTTCGACGACGACAGCTTCGCCGCCGTCACCGTGGGCTGGGGTGTCCGCAACGTCCCCGACGTCCCGCGCGCGTTTCGCGAGATGGCCCGCGTCACCCGGCCGGGCGGCCGCGTGGTGTGCCTCGAGTCGACGCAGGCGGCGGACGGAGCCGGCCGGCGCTTCCATCAGGTCTGGATGGGCCGGGTCGTCCCGCTCCTCGGCCGTGTCGTGGCCGGCGATGCGGACGCCTACGCCTATCTCCCCGCGTCGGTGGCGGCCTTCCCGCGCGCCGAGGCTCTGGCGGCGATCATGTCGGCCGCCGGACTGCGCAACGTGCGCTTCCGGCGCCTCGGGTTCGGCGCCGTGGCTCTGCACGTCGGTGAGGCGCCGAGGTGAGGCCTCGCCCGGCCCTCTCGTGGCGCTCGGTCGCGCAGAGGCGCCGCTACGCGCGCGGTCTCGAGCTCGTCGAGGCGCGTCTCGCGACCGTGGCCGGGGAGTACCCGGGAGCCCTCGGTCAGGCCTGCGTGACCACGCTGGAGGCCGGCGGCAAGCGCGTGCGCCCGCTCCTTGTGCTGCTGTGCGCCCGGCGGAGCGCTCCGCTGGGTGAGGCCGTGCTCCGCGGCGCCGCGGCGGTCGAACTGCTGCACATGGCGACGCTCGTCCACGACGACGTGCTCGACCGGGCGGAGGTGCGGCGCGGGCGGCCTACGGTCGCCCACCGGTACGGCGCGCCGATCGCGGTCTCCGCCGGCAACTACCTGCTCGCCCGCGCCTTCTCCGAGCTCGTCGGCGCCGGTGAGCCGGCGGCCGTGGACCTCCTGAGCGCGACCGCCGTCGGCCTCAGCGAGGGCGAGGTGCTGCAGCGCGCCGAGGCCTTTGACACCGGCGTCGACGAGCCGGCGTACGAGCGGCGCTGCGAGCGCAAGACGGGGGATCTGTTCGCCGCCGCGTGCTCGCTCGGCGCCATGCTCTCGGCGGCCGGGCCGCCCACGGTCGCCGCCGCCCGCGAGTTCGGCCGCCTCATGGGCCTGGCTTTCCAGGTCTTCGACGACATCCTCGACTGCAAGGGCGACGAGGCGAGCACCGGCAAGCGGCCGGGGACCGACGTGCGCGACGGCACGATCACGCTGCCGCTCATCTACGCTCTCGAGGCTCGGCCCGAGCTGGAGGAGCTCCTGGCGAGGCCGGGCACGGACGCCGACGTCGCGGCCGTCCTGCGCGCTGTGGCCGAGTGCGGCGCCCTCGAGCGTGCCCGGGCCGTCGCTTTGCGATACATTGAAGAGGCCCGGTCGGTCCTTGCCTCCTGCCCCGACACCGTCGAGCGCGACCTGCTCGGCCAGGTGGCGGCGCAGGTCGTCGACCGCTACAGCTGACGACCCTGGAGTCCATCCCGTGAATCCGAACGACATCGCCGCCCTCGCCGCGCGGTCCGGCCTCGAGGCCGTCTGGCGCAAGGTCGAGGCCGGCGCCCGGCTCGACGCCGGGGAGGCCGCGACGCTGCTCGAAAGCCCCGACCTCCTCGCGGTGGGCGCCATGGCCGACTTCGCCCGCGCGCGCATCGCCGGGGACGAGGTCTACTTCATCCGCAATCGCCACATCAACCACACCAACGTCTGCCGCAACCGCTGCCTCTTCTGCGCGTTCAGCCACGACGACGGCGACGCCGACGCCTACACGCTGACCATCGACGAGATCGTCGAGAAGGCGCGCGAGACGCTCGCGGAGGGCGGCATCAGCGAGATCCACATCGTCGGCGGCGAGCACCCGGACCTGCCCTTTGCCTACTACGTCGAGATGATGCGCGCGCTGCGCGAACTGGCTCCCGACGTCCACATCCAGGCGTTCACCGCCAGCGAGATCGCGCACTTCGCCAAGATCAGCGGCAAGACGGTCACCGAGGTCCTCCAGGAGCTCAAGGACGCCGGCCTCGGCTCGTTGCCGGGAGGCGGCGCGGAGGTCTTCAGCGGCCGCGTCCGCGACCTGATCTGCGAGCGCAAGATCAGCGGGCAGCGGTGGCTCGACGTCATGCGCGCCGCTCACGGCGTGGGCCTCAGGTCGAACGCCACCATGCTCTACGGCCACGTCGAGACTCCCGCCGAGCTCGCCGACCACATGATCCGCCTCCGCGACCTCCAGGACGACACCGGCGGCTTCAACGCGTTCATCCCGCTCTCGTTCCAGCCGGCCAACACCGGTCTCAGCGAGTTGCCCGGCCCGACCGGCTTCGACGACCTCAAGACGCTGGCCGTCGCCCGCCTCGTGCTCGACAACTTCACCCACATCAAGGCGTTCTGGATCAA
>CAYTRM010000265.1:0-4104 GCA_964440225.1 uncultured Thermoleophilia bacterium
CGTCGCAGGTGATGGCGCTGCCGGTGCAGGGCAGGCCGTAGAACCGGCTCATCTCGATGCCGATGAGGTTCATGAGGGCGCACTCCGGCGCGCCGCAGAGATACAGGCCGCTGCGCATGTCGGCGGCGCCGGCGCCCATGCCGGAGATGATCCGGCAGCCGGGCTGCGCGAGCTGGAAGAGGACGACGGCGCTCAGCAGCTCGGCCATGTTGACGATCATGGTGCCGAGCACCGTCATGGGCGCCGTCGTGCCGCTCAGCGGCATGGGCAGGACGAGGATGGGAACGCCCCCGCGAGCCATGGCGATCGTCGCCTCGGTCATCTCGCGCTCGTGCTGGAGCGGGGCGACCGTGCAGTCGATGGTCGAGAAGACGGGCCGGTCCCACAGTGAAGCGCCGGCCACCGCCTCGAAGATCTCGAGCAGAGGCGCGGCGTGCGCGGGGTCGCGGACCTCGTCCTGGACGTGCTTACTGAGGTTCGCCAGCGAGATCGCCTCTATCTCGAGGCCCGCCGTCAGGGGGTGGAGGTCGCGAGCCGAGATCGTCGGCCACGCGTAGTCGACCTCCGGCAGCGCGTCGTACAGGCGCATCGTGCGGCGCAACCACTCGGCGGAGCCCTCCTCCCGCTCCCCGCTGACGTCGTCGAGCATGTGTGTGGCGGTGCCGTCGGCGCAGAAGGTCAGCGACCCGTCACCGACGATGACGTCGTAGCGAGGGTCGCGCGCCGCCAGCGGCACCTCCCGCGGGCAGGTCGCGAGACAGCGCTCCACGAGCTCCCACGGCAGCTTGGCGCTGAGACGCGCCCGGTCCACCCGAGCCCCGGCCGCTTCGACCAGATCGATGGCCTCCGGCGTGTTGTAGCCGATCCCCACGTCCTCGAGCACCCTGACGGTCTGCTCGTGGACAAAGGCGCGATCGGCCTCCGACAGGTAGGTGAGTCTGGGGCGCGCCATCCCCTAGTCCCCGGCGTGGGCGGCCGGCCAGCCGGCGATGACCTCGTCGATGCGCCGCTCGGCGTCGTCCGACAGGGGCGGCACTTCGTGGGTCGCGATGATTTCCCGCGCGCGCGCGGCGGCGACCTCCGCCAGGGGCCGCTGCGCGAACTCCTCGAAGGTCCCCCGCTGGAAGGCCGCCGGCCGCCACACCTCGGTCCGTGAGAACGCGCGCGTGCTCTTGCGCCCCAGGAAGTGGCCGCCGATCCCCACTTCGAGAATGTCGTCCATGAGCGCGGTCGACTCGTCGATCGCATCCTCGCGCAGATACCGGCGCAGGGCGCCGATCTGATCGTTGTCGAGCACGTACTTCGCGTAGCTCGAGATCTGCACCCCGTCGAGCCCGCCGGCCGAGATCAGGGAGTCGGCGCCGCCAAGCGCGGCGGTCAGCGCCGTCATGCCGCCCTCCGACCCTGCCTGGAAGTTCGCCGCCTTGGCATCGGCCGACATCCCCGTCGCCTGCGTCGGCAGTCCGTATCTCCTGCTCATCTCAAGGCAGATCAGGTTGATGAGCCCGATCTCCGGGCTCGACGCGATGTACCCTCCGGAGCGCATGTCCGCGACCGCGGATCCGACGCCGGAAACGAGGGCGCAGCCGGGATGCGCGAGCTGGTACAAGACGATCGCGGAGAGGAGTTCGGCCATGTTGAGAATGCAGGTGCCGAGGAGCGTCATCGGGCCGGTCGTACCCGACTGCGGCATCGGCAGGATGACGATCGGTACACCGCGATCGACGAGCTTCAGGCCGGCTTCCGTCATGTCTCTGTCGTGCTGCAGAGGAGCGATGGTGCAGTTGGTCACGGAGAAGCAGGGGCGCTCGGTGAGCGAGGCCCCGCAGGCAGCCTCGTAGATCTCGAGGATCGGCTCGACCATCTCGGGCGTGCGGACCTCGTCCTGCACGTGCTTGGTGGTGTTCCTGATGACCGTGGCCTGCGTGAGCAGCGGCAGGATCTCGGCGTCCGCGTCGCTCGGGTTGGGCGACGGCCAGATGGTGTCGATCTCGGCCAGGCCGTCACAGAGCCGGGTGACGTCGGCGAGATCGGCGAGCGTGCCGTCGCGGCGCTCGCCGGTCACGTCGTCCAGCATGTAGGTGGTCATCCCGTCGCTGGTCGCGATCAGCCGCTCGCCGCCGAGCACGCAGTCCCTGGCGGGATCCCGGCCGGCGAGCAGGACCGTCCCGGGGACGGTCTTCAGCGCCGGCTCGATGATGTCCCACGTGAGTCGGGCCGTGAGCCGATCGCGGTCGACCTGCGCGCCGGCGCGCTCGAGCAGGTCGATCGCCTTGGGCGTGTTGTACGCCACGCCGACGCTCGCAAGTACCTGGAGCGTCTTCTCGTGGATGAAGTCCTTCTCCGTCTCGGAGAGGTAGCAGATCCTGGCCCTGGCCACGGCGGCTCCTCCTTCGCTTCGCGAAAGGCTACCACAGCATCCAGCAACGGCGTGCGAATCCGCAGGCCCAGGTGCGAGGTTTGCCGCAGAATCCGTGGCGTCCGGGACGAGGATTGCGGACTTCGTAGGCCAGCGGGATGACGACATCACGCTCCCCGGCCGGCCGGTCCGTCGACGCCGGCATGTACCTGCCGGTCGTGAGCCAGGCCCCGGGCGGCCCCCCCTGCCTCCAGCGCGACGCCCGACGAGGATTAAGCGTAAGCGAACCGAATCAGCGCACACAACGAGACCACCATGACCGTGCAGGAGAAGAACCCCCCGCACGGTATCATCGCGAGGTGCCGGGAGGGCGAGGCATCATGTCGGTAGTGAGGGGAGCTGCCGGGAGGTACGTCATGAGACGCGGCGGAGGAAGCGGAGACGCCCGCATCCCGGCCACGCCGGGCGACCTGGCGGCGTTCGCCGTGCGCGCCGTCTCGGACCAGCAGCTCCGCGTCGTGCTGGCCTTCTCCGGCGCGCTCGACGCCGAGCGCCTGGGTGAGGCCACGCGCCTGCTGACCGCAGCCTGGCCCATCCTCGGCTGCCGCCTCGTGCTGGGGCCGCGACCGCACTGGGCGCAGGGGGCGAGGCCCGCGGCCGGGGGCGTCGTCGAGACGACCGATCCGGTTACCGCCCTCGCAGACGTCGTCGCCTCCTCCTGTGACCCGCGCACTGGGCCGGTCTTCGACGTGCGGCTCGTGCGCGCTTCGGGCGAAGAACGCGAGGGAGCCACGGACACCGTCTGCCTCCGCGTCGACCACGCCGCCTGCGACGGCGTCGGGGCCAAGGAGCTCGCCTACGCGCTGCTCGGCCTGTACCGGGCGCTCGGCGAGGGCTCGGGCGCCCGAACGTGCGCGCGGGTGGCGGCCGCGTGGTCGCCGCGCAGGCGGTCGTATCTGCCGATCCTGCGCGCCGCACGGGTGCGCGACGTGGCGCGCGCGGCCGTGCTGTTCCCGGACCACGGCGCACGGTTCCGGCTGCCGTATGACGGCCGTTCGCGCCACGAGCCCAGGCTCGCCGTCGCGCGCGTCGACGCCCGGCGCGTGGCACGGGTGCGCGCCTACGGCAGCGCCCGTGGCGCGACCCTCAACGACGCGCTTCTCACAGCGGTGTTTCGCGCCCTGCCGGCGGCGGACTCCGCCGCGGGCGCAGGCGCGCCGCAGGCCGGAGCCGCCGGCGCCGGGCCGGACGCCGCCCTCCGCGTCCTGCAGATGCCGATAGACCTGCGGCCGCGGCAAGAGATCCCCGCCGCGGAGCTGCCGCCCGCCAACCTGGCCGGCCTGACCTTCCCGACCGTACGCGTCACGCCGGACGAGCCCTTCGACGACACGCTGCGCCGCGTCACCGCCGCCACGCGGCTGGCCAAGTCCGACGTCGCCGCGCTGCACATCCCGGCCGCGTTCTCCCTCCTCTTCCTCCTGCTCGGCACGCAGAGGGGCCTCGGCTTCATCGCCCGCGAGTTGCGCGACGGCCACGCGGACGGCCGCAGCACTCCCGTGTTCACCAACTTCGGCGGTCTCGACGCCGCGCGGCTCCGCGCGGACCGCGGCGTCGTCCTCGCCGACGCCTTCGTCGCCTCGCCGGTCATCTACCCCCCGGCCCTGACCGTCGCGGCGAGCGAGTTCGCGGGAGCCCTGACCCTGAGCTCCGGCTCCTGCGCGGCGGCCATCGAGCCGTCCGCCATC
>CAYTRM010000266.1:0-4102 GCA_964440225.1 uncultured Thermoleophilia bacterium
GGGATCGACGTCGACAACATCACGCACGTGATCAACTTCGACATCCCGACGAACCCCGAGGACTACGTGCACCGCATCGGGCGCACGGCTCGCGCGGGCGCCAGCGGCATCGCCGTGAGCTTCCTCACCGCCGAGGACGTGCACGATCTGGTGGCGATCGAGCGGCTCATCGGCGAGACGCTCGAGCGGCACGACCTCCCGCACTTCGACTACGAGAAGCGCGTCATCATGGAGAGCAGCCAGGTGCAGCCGCGCCCGGGCAAGATGCTCTGGAACGGCGGCGCGCGCCGCGCCTGGACCAAGACGCGCGTGCGACGCCGCACCCCGGGGCGCAGCTCGCGCTGATCACGCGCCGAGGCGCCGGAGGGACGGCGGGCGACGAGCCCGTCGTCCCTCCGGCGTTTCTGCTTCCCGGCGCCGGCTGGCACGCCCGCCGTCGCCTTTGCTATACTGCCGGTTCTGCGTGGGCGACTAGCTCAGTTGGGAGAGCGCCTGCTCGACAAGCAGGAGGTCGTTGGTTCAATTCCAACGTCGCCCACCACTCTGTTCCGCCACGTGACCGGCGGCTCCGCGCGAGAGGTTCGCGCCGCGATGAGGCTCGCGTTACGCGCTCCGGCGCTGATGGCTTCTGCCCTTCCGGGCGGGAGCCTTTTCTCGTTCCGGGTCTGGATCGAGACGATGGAGGACCGCGTGGCCACTCGACTGCTCCTGCTCATGGCGGCCGGCGCCGTGGGGACCCTGTGCCGGTACGGTCTCTCCGGCGTCGTGCAAGCCGGGTTCGGCGCCCGTTTCCCCTGGGGTACGCTGGTCGTGAACGTGGCCGGGTGCCTCGTCGCCGGGCTGCTCTTCGGGCTCTTCGAGAGCCGCTGGGCGCTGAGCGGCGAGGCGCGCATCGTCATCTTCATCGGCTTCCTGGGGGCGTTCACCACGTTCTCCGGGTTCATGCTTGAGACGTCCGAGCTGGCGCGTGACGCGCAGTGGCTGGGCGCCGCGGGGAATCTGGCGCTGCAGAACGGCCTGGGCGCGGCGGCCATGTACGGCGGCCTCGTGGCGTCACGACTGGTGTAGGGGAGGGGGAAGCGATGCATCTGCCCGAGTATGCGGAACTGCTGCGCGTCTTCATCGGCGACAGCGACCGGTATCACGGCAAGCCGCTGTACGAAGCGATCGTGGAGGCGGCGAGGGAGCAGCACCTCGCCGGCGCGACCGTGCTGCGCGGTTACGTAGGGTACGGCGCCCACAGCCGCATCCACACGGCCAAGATCCTGCGTCTCTCCGAGGACCTCCCGATCGTCGTCGAGATGGTCGACGCCCCGGAGAAGATCGACGCCTTTCTGCCGGTGCTGGACGAGATGATGGCCGAGGGCATGGTCACGGTGGAGCAGGTCAAGGTGATCACCTACCGGCATCACGCCGGCGACGAAGAGGCCTGACCCGGGCGCCGGTTGCGCTTCGGGCGCCGCTTCAGCCGGCGGCGATGGCCGCGCTGAAGGCGCGGACGAGCTCGCCGGCTGCGGCGCAGGCAGCGTCGGCGCCGGCGCTGCGGGACACGGCGTCGATGAGCGCGCTGCCGACGATGACGCCGTCGGCGAGGTCCGCGACGAGGGCCGCCTGCGCCGGCGTCGAGATGCCGAAGCCGACGGCGAGCGGCGCGTCCGTGCGCTCGCGGAGACGGCCGACCAGCGGGGGCAGCTCGTCGCCGAGCTCCGTCCGCGCCCCGGTCACGCCGGTCACGGCGACGCAGTAGATGAAGGAGGTCGCCGCCTCCGCGACCAGGTCCAGCCGCGCGTCGGTGCTCGTGGGCGTCGCCATCGGCACCAGGGAGACGCCGTGCGCGAGGGCGAGCGCCGCCAGGCCGCCGGCGTCGGCCGCGAGAGCGGCCGTGCCTCCGGCGGCCTCGTCCAGCGGGAGGTCCGGGATCACCAGCGCCTCCACTCCGGAGGCGGCCGCTCGCGTGAAGAACTCCTTGGGCCCCGTGGCCAGCACCGAGTTCAGGTACGTGAGCAGCACGAAGGGCGCCGTGCTCCCATGCGCCGCCGCCGCCAGGCCCAGGACGTCGTCGGGGGTGACGCCGGCCTGCAGCGCCTCGTGCGTCGATCGCTGCACGACGGGCCCGTCGGCGATGGGATCGGAGAAGGGCACGCCGAGCTCGACGATGTCGGCGCCGGCGGCGACCAGCTCCGCGACCAGCCGGTCGCTGGTCGCGCGGTCCGGGTGGCCGCCGGTCAGGTAGGGGATGAGCGCCGCGCGCCGCGCCCGAGGCGCGGCGAAGGCCCGGCGCAGACGCGGCGCCGGAGCGCCTGCCGGGCGTTCCGCGGCGGGCTCGGCGGCGGGCGCCTCGTGAGACTGTGGCAGCCGGCGGACGCTCATGCCGTCACCCCGAGGATCCGGGCGGCCTCGTGCACGTCTTTGTCCCCGCGGCCGGAGAGGTTGACTATCAGCAGGTCGCCGGGCGCGAAGCGCGTCCCGGCGGGATCGAAGCCGGAGGCGTCGCCGGGGATCGTGAAGCGGCCGGTGGCCGACGGCGACGGCGCCGTCGCCTCCGCCACTGACGGCCCGCGCAGCGCGTACGCCACCGCGTGCGCGCTCTCGAGCGCCGGTATGATGCCCTCCAGCTCCGCGAGCGTGCGGAACGCCGCCAGCGCTTCGTCGTCGGTCGCGGCCGCGTACGCCGCCCGGCCCGAGTCCTTGAGCCACGAGTGCTCGGGCCCCACACCCGGGTAATCCAGGCCGGCCGAGACCGAGTGCGCCTCGGCGACCTGCCCCCAGGCGTCCTGCAGAAGGTAGCTGTACGAGCCGTGCAGCACGCCGGGAGCGCCCTTGGCGAGCGGCGCGCCGTGGCGGCCGTCCAGGCCCTCGCCGGCCGCCTCCACGCCCGTGAGCCGCACGGCGGCGAGGTCGCGGAAGGCCTGGAACATCCCCATGGCGTTGGAGCCGCCGCCGACGCAGGCGACGACCTCGTCGGGGAGGTGGCCGAAGCGCTCGCGGACCTGGGCGATGGTCTCGGCGCCGATCACGGCCTGGAAGTCACGGACCATCGCAGGGTACGGAGCCGGCCCGGCGACCGAGCCGATCACGTAGAAGGTGTCGCGGACGTTGGTGACCCAGTCCCGCAGCGCCTCGTTCATGGCGTCTTTGAGGGTGCGTGACCCGCTCTCGACCGGCACGACGGTGGCGCCGAGCAGGCGCATGCGCACCACGTTGAGCTCCTGGCGGCGCACGTCCTCGGCTCCCATGTACACGGCGCACTCGAGGTCGAGCAGCGCGCAGGCCGTGGCGGTGGCGACGCCGTGCTGGCCGGCGCCGGTCTCCGCGATGACCCGGCGCTTGCCCATGCGCTGCGCCAGCAGCGCCTGGCCGAGCACGTTGTTGATCTTGTGCGCCCCGGTGTGGCAGAGGTCCTCGCGCTTGAGCAGCACCGTCGCGCCGCAGCGCTCGCTGAGGCGCGACGCGTGGTAGAGAGGCGTGGGCCGGCCGGCGTAGTCGGCGAGCAGGCCGGCGAGGCCGGCCTGGAAGGCGAGGTCGTCTCGCGCCTCCTCGTACGCCGCCGTGAGCTCGTCGAGCGCCGGGATCAGCGTCTCGGGGACGTAGCGCCCGCCATATGGGCCGAATCGTGTGTCGATCGTCATCGCGAAGCGCCTCCGCGCCGGGGATGCCCACCTTCGGTGGTCTTATCAGCCTGTACCACCGCGGTGAAGAACTCACGCAGGAGCATCGTGTCTTTGAGGCCGGGCGCCAGCTCGACACCGCTCGAGACGTCGACGACGAGCGGGTGCAGCGCGGCGATGGCCTCGCCGACGTTGGCCGGCGTGAGGCCGCCGGCGAGCAGCAGCTTGTCGCGAGGCGTCCCGGGGCGCCGCGCCAGGCCTGCCCAGTCCAGCGTCTCGCCCGTCCCGCCGTAGCGGCCCGGGAGGCGCGAGTCGAGCAGGATCATGTCGGCGTCGCCGGCGCCCTCGGTGTCCCAAGCCGCGATCACCAGGGGGCGCGGCCGCAGATCGGCCGTGGCCGCGCGCACCTCGGCCACACCCGGGCCGTCGGCTCCGCCCGCGAGTTGCACCGCCTTGAGGCCCGCGAAGCCGATAGTCTCGGCGATCCAGTCCGC
>CAYTRM010000267.1:0-2792 GCA_964440225.1 uncultured Thermoleophilia bacterium
GCGCCGGGCCGCGTGCACGACCGGAGCGGCTTCCGCGGCGGCGCACCCGGGCGCGACCGCGACGACGATGTCCCACCGTCCGGCGAGCGCCGGGTCGCGCGGGAAGTCCGTGGGGGCGAGCGCATCGAGCGCGGTCGAGACGCCGCCCCGCTCGTCCGCGGCGCCCGCCGACAGCGCGCCGACGACGTGAGCCAGCTCCGGCCCGCATCCGACGACACAGAGCCGCGGCGGCGTCTCCGTGCCCCGTGCCTCCGTGACGGCCTTGATGATCCTCGAAAGACTAAGACTACTGGCCAAGTCGCCCCCTCGTGCCGGGAGTGATCGCCGCCCGCAGATGGATAGCCTCGAGCAGGCCGACGAAGATCAGGAACGCGATCATCGCGGTACCCCCGTAACTCACGAAGGGCAGGGGGATACCGGTCACCGGCATGATACCAATCGTCATGCCGATGTTCACGAACACCTGGAACAGGATCATCACGCCGATGCCCCCGGCGATGATGCTGCCGTACATGTCGCGCGCCAGCACGGCGATGCGCAGGGCGCGCCAGATGAACAATGCATAGAGCACGAGCAGGACGCTCGCGCCGAGAAAGCCGTTGCGCTCGCTGATCACGGCGAAGATGAAGTCGGTGTGGTGCTCGGGCAGGAAGTCGAGCGTCGTCTGCGTCGCCATGTCCCCGCGTCCCGCCAGGGCCCCCGAGCCGACCGCGATCATAGACTGGATCACGTTGTAACCGGCCACGCCGGGATCGTGCCCGGGGTTGATGAAGACGAAGAGGCGGTCGATCTGGTACTGGTGGATCAGGTTGATGCCCGCCATCGGCAGCACCTTCAAGGCGATGACGAAGGCGCCCAGGCCCGTCCCCGCGAGAACGGCGAAGTGCGTCCACGACGTGCCGTAGAAGAAGAGCATCGCCAAGGTGAGCATGACCATCGCCATCGCCGACCCGAAGTCCGGTTCCTGGTAGACGAGGAGCGCCGGCAGCGCGACAAGCGCGAGGGCTGTCAGCGTGATGCGCTTGGATCCGAGCATGTCCATGCGGTCGGCGAGGAAGCCGCCGATGCTCAGGGCCAGCAGAAGCAGCGCGGCAGCCGAAGGCTGGAACCGCGTGAAGCCGAGGTCGATCCAGCGCGTCGCGCCGTTCACGACCTCGCCGAGAGGCAGCACGAGGGCCACGATGAGGACGGCGATGGCGTAGAGCAGCCACTGGAAGCGCCGGTAGATCTCGTAGTCCAGCGCCGACGCCACCAGCGCCAGCACGATCCCGACGGCCACGGCGATGAGTTGCTGGCGCACGAAGTAGAGCGGCGCACCCGCGACGTCCTCGCGCGTCGCGAAGTAGATCATCGTGACGCCGTACGTGATGAGCCCGGCCGTCGCCAGGATCAGCAGGTAGTCGAGGTGTCTCAGGTAGGAGCGCCAGTCAGGCACGTCAGTCGCTCCTCACCGGGCCGATGACCTTCTCGCTCTTCACGCCGTAGATGCTGTCGTAGATCATCCGGGTGGCCGGGGCGGCGACGGCCCCCCCGTGCCCCCCCTTCTCGATCATGACGACGACCACATACCTGGGATCGTCGGCCGGAGCGTAGCTCGCGTACCACGCGTAGTCGACGTACCGGCCGTCGTCCCAGACCTCCGCCGTGCCGGTCTTGCCGGCTACCGTGACGTCATACCCCGCGAACACCGCCGCGGACGTGCCGGACGACGAGTTCGCGGCCTCGTAGAGCCCACGACGCACGAGGTCGAGGGTGGTCCCGGAGATGTCGACCTTCTTCTTCGAGCGCGGCGCCAGGTCGCGGACGGTCTTCCCGGCCGCGTCGGTGATCTTGAGACCCAGATGAGGGGTCACGATCCGCCCGCCGTTGGCGATCGCCGCGTAGGTGACCGCCAGCTGCAGGGGGGTCGTTTCGAGATCCCCCTGGCCGATGGAGAGGTTGATGGAGTTGCCCGGCGTCCAGACCTTGTCGACCTCGCTCTCGAAGTACGACTCGCGCCAGTCCGGAGTCGGCACGCGACCGGCGACCTCGCCGGGGATGTCGACCCCCGTCTCCTTGCCCATGCCGAGCCGGATGGCCCAGTCGGCCAGTTCGGTGCCCTGACGCAGGTAGAAGCGATACCCCAGGTTGTAGAAGTAGACGTCGCACGACTGCGTGAGCGCGCCGACCAGGTTGAGGCTGCCGTGGCCCTCCTTGGCCCAGCACCCCCATACCGCCTCGTCCCAGGCGATCGGGGGCTTGTAGCTCCCGTCGCAGAAGAACGTCTCGTACGGGGTGACCACGCCTTCCTCGAGAGCGGCGATCGCGTCGACCACCTTGAATGTGGAGGCGGGCGCCTTGGCGGATTGGATGGCCCGGTTGAACAGCGGCGTGTTGCGGCGCGGGTCACGGTACTTCTTGTAGTCCTTGGCGCTGATCCCTCCCACCCACTCGCTCGGCGAGAAGGTGGGATAGCTGGCCATGCCCAGGATCTGACCGTTGCGCGCGTCGAGCACGACGGCGGCGCCTCCGTTGGCCTCGTACATGCCGTCCTTGTACGCCAGGCTGATCCCCTCGCGGAGAGCCCGCTCGGAGGCAGCCTGCACCTTGCCGTCGATCGTCGTGACCAGCGTGTGGCCCGGCTCGGGAAGTCGGCCGCCGGGCACCGGGTCGCTCTGCTTCGGCCGCCCGAAGGCGTCGACCTCGATCTTGGCGATGCCGTCACGCCCGCGCAACCACTTGTCGTAGGTCCACTCCAGCCCGGCCTGTCCCACGACGTCGCCGGCCTTGTATCCCTTGAAGTGCTGGTCCTT
>CAYTRM010000267.1:2892-4087 GCA_964440225.1 uncultured Thermoleophilia bacterium
CGGCGTCGAGCTCACCCTCGGGCACATCCATGAGCCGGATCCCCACCGCGAGGCCCGGCCGGTTCTCCACGATGACCTTTCCATGCCGGTCGACGATCGCGCCCCGAGGGGCGACCACCTTCATGGAGCGCAGGCGGTTGTTGTTCGCCTGCGCCTCGAACTCCTCCCCGCTCAGGATCTGGAGGAACCAGAGCCGGAAGAGCACGACGCCGAAGAGCACGGCGGCGATGCCGATGACGACCGCGACGCGCAGCGCAATCGAAGGCAGGTGGATGATCGGCTTGTCGCGGCGGCCGGTCCGTATGGGCCGCTCGCGGCGGCCGGGGTCGTTACCGAGCACCTGCAACACGCAGATCACCAGCCCCTCTCAGCCAGATGCGCACGACCAGGTAGAACGGCGCGGCCAGCAGGGTGTTGAGGACCACGGACGGCGCGAGCACCTGCCCGAGGAAGAAGCCCAGAGGAACCTCGCGTGCGAGGAGGAACTGGGCCACCGCCAGCAGAAGGTTCGCGAGCACGGTCGCCGCGAACACGCTGAGAAGCGGGGCGAAACCCGCCGACAGGTCCGCGGTCTCGGCGTAGCGCCCGGCAAGGAACCCGACGAGAACGAACACGAAGGCGCTCAGCCCGAAGGGCTCCATGAGGGCGATCGCCGTGAGCATCCCGGTGAGGAAGCCGAACACGGCCCCGATCTCGGAGCCCTTCACGAGCGCCACGCAGACCACGATGATGAGCGCGAAGTCCGGGTACGCGCCGAGCAGGCGCAGGTGAGGCGCCACCGTCGTCTGCAGGATCGTCGCCACGAGCAGCGCCACGGCCAGCTTGGCGACCTCGGACCATGTCGGCCACTCGAGCGTCGACGCGTCGGAGACGGCGCGGGTCAGCCTCATCTGACGACCACCTGGACGAGGTCGAGCTTGCGGAAGTCGACGAAGGGCCGCACGGCGATGCTCTGGTACAGCTCGACCTCCTGGGAGCCGACGCTCTCGACGACTCCGATGGGGATGCCGCGGGTGAACACGGAACCGCTGCGTCCTGAGGTGACCACGTACTGACCCACCTTCACCTTCTCGTTCTTGTCCACGTACTCGAGCGTCACGTCGCCGGTCACGCTGCCGCCGACGATGCCCTGCGCGCCGCCGGGCTCGACCATCGCGTCGACGAAGCTCTGCTGGTCAGTGACGAGCATGACCTG
>CAYTRM010000268.1:0-4083 GCA_964440225.1 uncultured Thermoleophilia bacterium
CACCCAGTACACGTACTGCCGCCGCGGGCTCGCCGGCCACGCGGCCCAGCGCTCGAGCGCCGCGGACACGCCGGCGAGCGCGGCCTCGAGATCGGGCGGCGTCACGTCGAGTCTCCCCGACGCCGCCTGGTCCCACGTCCCGCGCCGCTTGGCCTCCTCCACCAGCGCCATGCCCGCTGGGGTCATCCAGCCCTCGGTGATCATGCGCCCCACGCGCTCGACGTTGCTCTCGCTCCAGACGCTGCCGGGCCTGCGCGGGGTGAAGCGCACGGCGTAGCTGCGCTCGTCCCAGGCCTTGGTGAGGCCGTCGATCCAGCCCCAGCAGAGGGCCTCCTCGACCGCCTCGTCGTAGCGCACGCCGGGCTCCTGCACGTGTTTCTTGTGCAGCAGGAGCCAGACCCGCGTCCGCGACTGATGATGTACCGCGAGCCACTCACGCCACGCGGCGCGGTCAGCCGCGAACACCGTATCCTCAGGGGCGATGGCTGCCATGCGGTCAGGCTACCCCGACGGAGATCGCCTCAGTCGGGTGTCACGTGCGGGGGGCGCGGACGGAGAGGGCTGCCGCAGCAAACGGCGCGCCTTTCAGCCGCCCGGCTCGAGCCCGCGCGCCAGGATGGCAAGAGCGCTTTCCGCGGGCGGCGGAAAGCCATCCGGCGGGGGGAACTCGCCGGTCGCGACGGGATGCGTACTGAGAGCGCGCTCCATCCCGGCAGCGAAGGGCACTGAGACCACCACCGCCGCCGCTTCCCTCGCGTCCACGTCGCGCCTGATCCTGCCCAGCTCCTGCTCCGCGCGGATGTACTCGGCGACCATCGCCACCGGACTGGGCGGCATGAAGCCCTCGGGGGCCATCTCCCGCGCGCGGGCGCCGATGTGCTTGGCCAGCTCCGGATCCGCCCACATCGACGCCATGAGAGACGAAAGCTGTTCCTGGATGCCACCGACCAGCGCGAAGAGGGCCTCCAGGTTGTCGCGGATCGTGCCTTGGCCGGCTCTCTCTCGAAAGCGCTGAAGCTCGGCAACGACCTCGACCGTGAGCGACAGGAACACCTCGTGGAACAGCGCGTACTTGTCCGCGAAGTGCCGGTAGATCGTCCCTTCGGCCACGCCGGCGGTCTGGGCGATCTCCCTCGTGGTCGCGCGCGAGAAGCCGTGCCGCAGGAAGACCTCTAGAGCCGCGTCGATCAGCGTCTGGCGCGTGTCGGTCTTGCGCGGTGGTTCAGTACCCATAGGCCCCCCTGTCCGCCTGCGGCAGTGTCACGCCGTGATGTCGCGGCGGGACATGATGACGGAGGCCGCGAGCGCCGCCCCAGCATACCCGGCGGCGATGATCAGTGCTGTGACGTAGGTCATGTCGGCGGTCCCTCCCGAGGCGATCGCCCCGAACACCTCGCCGGGCAGCCACCTGGCCGAGCTCTCGAGCAGCATTCCGGCGAGTTGCTCGATCAGCATGAGGTAGCCGATCCCGATGCCGATGGCGATGCCGCTGCTCTTCGTGGCCATGCCGACGAACAGGCCGACGACGCCCCACAGGAGCACGGAGAAGGTCAGCTGGAGGTAGCCCGCGACCACGGTGCCGAGCATGCCGGAGCTCCAGGCGTCAGTGGAGACGCCGGTCATGTCGGCGATGACGGGCGCCAGCGGCATGACGACCATGACCGTCACAAGCATCGACACGCAGGTGAACGCGGTCAGGGCTAGGACCTTGCCGATGAGCAGGCGCCAGCGGCTGGGCTCGGCCTGGACGAGCAGACGGATGAGCCCGCTCGAGTAGTCGGTGGTAGCGCCCATCGCCCAGACGACGAGCGCGATCACGCCTAGCATGCCGACGAAGTTCTGCATGCCGGCGAACATGCCGTCGGAGGCCTCGAGCGCGGCCAGCGTGATCCCGCCCATGTTGGGAAGTCCGGCGGAGCCGCCGCCCACAGTGTAAAAGAGGATGGTGGTCGAGAGGAGGCCGAAGAAGACCATCAGCCCCATGCCGCCGAGGATCAAGGTCGGGTTCATCAGCCGGGTGAGCTCGCTGCGTATGGCGCGGGTCATGAACGGACCTCTGGCTTCTGCGCGTCGAGTGTGTCTGTGGGACGGCCGTTGTCGCCCGAGTCTTCACCGGTCATGCGCAGGAAGACCTCCTCGAGGCTGGCCGAGTGCGGGCGCAGGGCGCTCAGCGTGATGCCGGCCTCGGCGGCCGCGCGGTTGACGCCCGCCGCCTGCGAGGCAGGAGCGCTCACGCGCACGTCCTCGTCGTGGACCGTCGTCTTCCAGCCCTTCGACGAAAGGAGCTCGCCGAGACGGCCGATGTCGCCGGGGAACTCCGGCACGGCCTCGATGCACTCGCCGACCTGGCCGACGAGCTCGTCGAGCGGACCCGAGAACAGGAGTTCGCCATAGCGGATCACGGCCAGCGTGTCGCAGGCCGCCTCGATCTCGCTGAGGAGGTGTGACGAGACGACGACCGTGCGTCCCTGATCGCCGAGTGACCGGAGCAGCCGGCGGATCTCGAAGACGCCGGCCGGGTCGAGACCATTGGTGGGCTCATCGAGTATGAGAAGCTCCGGATCGGGGAGCAGCGCCGCGGCGATGCCGAGCCGCTGCTTCATCCCGAGCGAGAAACGCTTCGCCGGCTCCTTGCTGCGATCGCGCAGCCCCACGATCTCCAGTACCTCGTCGACGCGCGCGTTCGTGATACCGCGCAAGCGGGCGAGCGAGCGCAGGTTGGTGCGCGCCGTGAGCGACGGTACGAAGGCGGGGCTCTCGATCAGCGCGCCGATGCGCGAGGCATAGGCGCGCGGGTGCGAGATTGGCGAATCGAAGATCCGGGCGGAGCCGCTGGTCGGCCTGAGCAGGCCCAGGAGCAGGCGGATGAGCGTGGACTTGCCGGAGCCGTTGGGTCCGACGAGGCCGACCACCCCCCCGCCGGAAATCTCGAGATCGAGCTCACGCACCGCCACGATGTCGCCGAAGCGGCGGGTGAGCCTGGTGGCGCTGATGACGGGCAAGGATACCTCCGCGGTCGCGTGAGTGAGCGCTCACCCATGCTATGTGAGTGAGTACTCACTCGTCAAGCTCGTCGCCGCGCCTGGGCCGCGGCCATGCTGCACTCCCCCACGTCGCACCCGTTGAGCAGCGTGGCGTGCATGCCGACCATTCGGCCGTCCCCGACGGCGCAGCCGTGCAGGATGACGCCGTGACCGACGGCGCAGCCGGCGCCGACCCTCAAGGGCGTTCCGGGGTCGGCGTGGGCGATGGCCCCATCCCGGAGGCTGGTGAAGGCGCCGACGACGATCTGCTCCACGTCGCCGCGTAGCACCGCACTGGTCCACACCATCGCGCCCTCTTCCGGCACGACGTCGCCGATGACGGCAGCGTCGCCGTACACGAAGGCGTCCGGGCCGAATCGGGGTACCTTGTCGCCGAACGCTTGAATCGTCATGCCCTTGAGCAGACCCGAGGGCACTGGAGGTGGGCCAAGATGAAGTTCGTACACGTCGCGACCAGGACCAGGGACCTCAAGGGAGCGGTCAGGTTCTATGAGAAGCTCGGACTGCGCGAGTCGCGCCGTTCGGAGCTGACCAGGGGCAAGGCGACCCTCGTCTTCATGGAGCCGGAGGCGGGCAACTTCGCCATCGAGCTCGTCTACAACTGGGGCAAGGACGATCCCTACGACGGCGGCGACCGTTTCGGGCACTTCGCCTTCGACGTCGACGACGTCGATGCTACCTACGAGCGTCTGCTGGCGGCCGGCGCCGAAGACGTCGGCCGGCCGCCCAAGACCCACGAGGGCGGCGGCACCCGCCTCGCGTTCGTCGCCGACCCGGACGGCAACTGGGTGGAGCTCATCGAGCGCTGACGACCAGTCGGGCGGGCGCGACGAGGGCCTTCGCCGGCGCGCCGCCCGTCGCGTCACTAGGTCGCCGACGTTCCGTCGTCGGTGGAAGGCGGCTGTCCACCGCCCTGACCGGGCCCACCCTGCATCGCCTCGGTGAGCGCGGTCACGATCGTCGCCTCCTGCTCCGCTGTGATCGTGCCGGCGGCGACCAGGTCGTCGAGCGCCGGCGTGAACATGCTGCCTGGATCGCG
>CAYTRM010000269.1:0-4083 GCA_964440225.1 uncultured Thermoleophilia bacterium
GGTCTGCATCGTCGGCTGCGGCGCGCTCGACATCGACCTCAAGGCGCGCCGCTTCGTGGCCGACGGCGTCACCGTGAGCGAGGGCGACTGGATCAGCATCGACGGCTTCACCGGCGAGGTCATCCTCGGCGAGCTCGACCCGAGCCCGCCCGAGGTCCTCCAGGTCCTTCTCGAGAAGACGATGACGCCCGAGGAGTCGCAGTCCTTCCGCTACTACCGCGAGATCATGGAGTGGGCCGACGCGGCGCGCACGATGGGCGTGCGCACCAACGCCGACCAGCCCGACCAGAGCGCCAACGCCATCGCCTTCGGGGCGGAGGGCATCGGCCTCTGCCGCACCGAGCACATGTTCTTCGAGGGCGAGCGCATCATCAGCGTGCGCGAGATGATCCTCGCCGAGTCCAGGGAGGAGCGGGAGGCCGCCCTGGCCAAGCTCCTGCCGATGCAGCGCGACGACTTCGCCGCCATCTTCCGCGTCATGGGCGAGCGGCCCGTGACGGTGCGCACGCTCGACCCGCCGCTGCACGAGTTCCTGCCGCACGACGACGAGGACGTGCGCAAGACCGCCGCGGCCCTCGGCGTCTCCGCGGACGTGGTCAAGGCCAAGGTCGAGGACCTGCACGAGAGCAACCCGATGCTCGGCCACCGCGGCTGCCGGCTCGGCATCGCCTATCCGGAGATCACGGCGATGCAGGTCCGCGCCATCCTCGAGGCCGCCTGCCTGGTCCAGAAGGAAGGCCAGGCCGTGCACCCCGAGATCATGATCCCGCTGGTCGGCACGAAGAAGGAGCTCGAGCACCAGACCGCCGTCGTGCGCGAGGTCGCCGAGGAGGTCTTCACCGAGCAGGGCGTGACCGTCGACTACCTCGTCGGCACGATGATCGAGATCCCGCGCGCGGCGCTCACCGCCGACCGCATCGCCGACGTTGCCGAGTTCTTCAGCTTCGGCACCAACGACCTCACGCAGATGACGCTCGGCGTCTCCCGCGACGACGCCGGCAAGTTCCTCCCGCTGTACACGAGCGAGGAGCTCGAGATCTGGCCGGCCGACCCGTTCGCGACGCTCGACCAGGAAGGCGTCGGCCAGCTCGTCGAGATCGGCATCGAGAGGGGACGCAGCACGCGCCCGCAGCTCAAGGTCGGCATCTGCGGTGAACAGGGCGGCGACCCCGAGACGGTGAAGTTCTGTCACCGCTCCGGCATGAACTACGTGAGCTGCTCGCCGTTCCGCCTGCCGGTGGCGCGCCTCGCCGCCGCGCAGGCCGCCATCGAGGAGAGCGGCGAGCTGCGGCTCGAGAAGTAGCGGGGCGCGAAGCAGCGAGCACGGGCGCCGGCCCGGGCCCCTCGTGGGGGTGGCCCGGGCCGGCGACGTGCGCTCGCCGACCGAGGGGGAGGTCACGGCATGGCCCGGCTGGGACGTGAGATCGAGGTGACGCTCGCCGATGGGCGCGCGCTGTGCGTGCGTGACGCACGCACGCGGGACGCGCGCTCCGTCACCCGCCTGCTCGACGCGGTCGCCGGCGAGCCCGCGGTCACGCTGCTCCTCCTCCCCGGCGAGACGACGGCGCGGGACTGGAGGGGCCGCATCGTCGATGCCGCGGAGGCTCCGCGGGCGCTCTTCCTGGTGGCCGAGCTCGACGGCCGCCTCTCCGGCAATCTGGGCTTGTGGCCGGACGCCCACCCGGCCTCGGCGCACGTCGCCTGGGTCGGCATGTCGGTGGCTGCCGAGCACCGCGGGGCCGGCGTCGGCGGCGCGCTGCTCGAGGCGGCGCTCGCCTGGGCGGCGGATCACGACTTCTCGCGCGCCGCGCTCGGCGTCTTCCCCGACAACCTCCGCGCCATCGGCTTCTACGAGCGGCACGGCTTCGTGCGCGAGGGTCTCCGGCGCGAGCAGTACCGCCGCGGCGACGAGTATCATGACGAGGTGCTCATGGCCCGTAGTCTCACGCCGACCTCCTGAGGTGGCTGTGGATCGCCGACATCTCCTCACCGTCGCACTCACGGTGGCCGCCGTCGCGCTGGCCGCGCTGCCCGCCGCCGTCGTCTTCGGCCTCGGATGGCTGGGTCCGGCCGGCTCGCCGCCGACCGGCGCGGTCACCGACCGCACGCCCGAGGCCTGGGTCCTCTTCGCGCTCTTCTACCTCGTCTGGATGGGCGGGCTCATGGTGCTGCTGATCGTCGCCAACGACCGGCTCGGCCGGCACTGGCGCAGCTGGGACCGCGATCCGCGACCCAGGAAGAGGCAGCGCCGCCGCCTTGCCGCCGGCATGAGCTACCTCGCGGGTCAGGAGCGGGCGCGCGCCGCGGAGGCGCGGGGCGGCCGGCCGCGTGCCGCCCGGTCTCGCGATGCCGAGCCGCGCGCCGCGTCGCCCGCCGGGCCGGCCGGCCGGTCTGCGCACGACGAGGGTGACGGCTGATGCCGCGCATCGCCCAGGCGAGCGTCGACCAGGTCGTGGCCACGGCCGACATGGTCGAGGTCGTCGGCCAGTACACCGAGCTGCGAAAGGCCGGCGCCAACTTCAGCGGCCGCTGCCCCTTTCACGACGAGCGCACCCCGTCGTTCTCGGTCAATCCGGGCGAGAAGCTGTACTACTGCTTCGGCTGCGGCGCCGGCGGCAACCTCATCGGCTTCGTCATGGCCAAGGAGAATCTCGACTTCCCGGCCGCCGTCGAGTACCTGGCGGACAAGTACGGCATCCAGCTCGAGTACGAGGAGTCCACCGCCCGGGGCGACGCCGAGCGCCGCCGCCGCGAGCGCCTGCGGGCGCTCCTCGAGCAGGCGACCGCCTATTACGAGCGCGTCTACCACGACGCGCAGGCGGCCGCGCCGGCCCGCGAGTACCTCGCGCGGCGCGGCCTCGGCGACGAGGTCTGCCGGACCTTCCGTCTCGGCTTCAGCCTGCCCGGATGGGACAAGCTGCGCGACGCCGCGCGCGGCAAGGGCTTCAGCGAGCAGGATCTGCTCGACGCCGGCCTCGTGATCCCCGGCAAGAGCGGCCGCCCCTACGACCGCTTCCGCGGCCGCATCATGTTCCCCCTCGCCGACGAGCGCGGGCGCACCCTCGGTTTCGGCGCGCGCACGCTCGGCGACGAGAAGCCCAAGTACCTGAACTCGCCGGAGACGCCGCTGTACCACAAGAGCGAGGCGCTGTTCGGCCTCGACAAGGCGAAGGCGACGGCCGCGCGGGAGGACCGCATCTACGTGGTCGAGGGCTACACCGACGTCATGGCGCTCGCGCAGGCCGGCATCGCCAACGTCGTCGCGAGCATGGGCACTGCCCTGACCGAGCAGCAACTCGGCCGTCTCTCGCGCCTCACGAAAAACCTCTACCTGTGCTTCGACGCCGACGCGGCCGGCATCGGCGCCATGCAGCGCGCCCTCACGCTCGGCCGCCGCATGGATCTGTCGCTGCACGTCGTGCGCATCCCGGAGGGTCTCGACCCGGCCGACTACGTGCTGTCGGGCGCCGGCGGCGACGGCTTTCGCGCGCTTGCCGGGAGCGCCCAGACGCTGCTACAATTTCATGTCCGCTTGGCGCTCGCTACTCACGACCTCGACAAGCCCGACGGACGGGCTCGCGCAGTGGCGCGACTCAGGGAGGTCCTCGCTGAGGCAGCGACGCCGATGGAGCGCGACGACGAACTGCGATACGTCGCCGATCGCCTGCAGCTCTCGGACGAGAGCGTGCGCTACATGCTCGCCGGCAGCGGACGACCCACGAGTGGATCCGGTGGATCCGGCAGTGGCGAGCGGGCTGCGCAGCCGGCCGGGCCGGCGCCTCGCGCGCTGGGCGGCGTCCACGAGCTGGAGGTGCGCTTTCTGGCGGGTTGTCTCGCGCAGCCGGACGCCGGGCGCGAGGTGCTCGCCGGCGTGGACGAAGGCTTCTTCGCCGGAGCCGAGACGCGCGCCGCGCTTCGTCGCGTGAAGCAGCGATTGGCGTCCGAAACCGCGGGGAATACCCTGCAAACGACGGCTGAGGCGGGCGGTTCGGACGGCGAAGGAGACGAGGCGTTCGCGGAGGCCGTCGTGCGCGCCGGACGGGAGCGCTTCACGGCGATGGTCGTCGAGGAGCTGTTCCTCCG
>CAYTRM010000270.1:0-4078 GCA_964440225.1 uncultured Thermoleophilia bacterium
CACCGAGGCCGGTCGCGAGGTGCTGGTCGAGAAGGGCTTCGACCCCATGCTCGGCGCGCGCCCGTTGCGGCGCGCCATCCAGCGCTACATCGAGGACAAGCTCAGCGATGCGATGCTCGAGAGCGCCTTCCCGGAGGGGACGGTCGTGCTGGTCGACGGACAGAACGAAGACACGGTGCTCACCGTCGACGGCAAGGTGGTCGGCGGCAGCGTCGAGTTGCCGATGGTCGGGCTCGACGAGCCGGTGTCGCACAGCGTCGCGTCGGCCGGACCCGCGCCCCACGGCGACGAAGGCCCCGACGCCGGCGGCGCGTCCGCGGGCGCCTGACGGCGCGGCCGCGCGGCACCGTGGCCAAGTCGCAGACCGTCTTCACGTGCGGTCAGTGCGGCCGCACGGAGGCCAAGTGGCTCGGCCACTGCCCGGACTGCGGCGCCTGGGACTCGTTCGTCGAAGAGAAGGTCGTCGTGACCGCCCCCAAAGGGCGCGGTCGCGCCGGGAAGCGTGGTGACGGGGGCGGCGCCGTTGGCGCCGCCCCCGTCCGTCTTTCCGACGTGGTCTCCTCGGCCGCCGAGCGCTTCTCGAGCGGCATCGACGAGCTCGACCGCGTGCTCGGCGGAGGCATCGTCCCGGGCTCGCTCGTGCTCGTCGGCGGCGAGCCCGGCATCGGCAAGTCGACGCTCCTGCTCCAGGTGCTCGACAACGTCGCCGCCGACCGCCCGGCGCTGCTCGTCTGCGGCGAGGAGTCGGCGGCGCAGGTCAAGATGCGCGCCGAGCGCATCTGCCACGGCGCCGGCAACATCGACGTGCTCGCCGAGACCGAGCTCGAGCTCGTGCTCGAGACCGTGGCCGCCGCGCGCCCGGCGCTCGTGGTCGTCGACTCGGTGCAGACGCTCTACAGCGACGCCTTCACGTCGGCGCCGGGCAGCGTGAGCCAGGTACGGGAAGCGGCCGGCCGCTTCCTCCGCCTGGCCAAGGACACCGGCGCCGCCGTCTTCCTCGTCGGTCACGTGACGAAGGAGGGGACGATCGCCGGCCCAAGGGTCCTGGAGCACATGGTCGACACCGTGCTCCAGTTCGAGGGCGACCGGTACCGCTTCTACCGCACGCTCCGCGCCGCCAAGAACCGCTTCGGCTCGACGAACGAGCTCGGGATCTTCGAGATGACCGGGTCGGGCCTGCTCACGGTGCCCGACCCCTCGGCTCTCTTCCTCAGCGAGTCCGGCCCTGCCGCGGGGTCCGCGGTGCACGTCGCCGTCGAGGGTACACGCTGCTTTCTGGTCGAGGTCCAGGCGCTCGTCAGCCGGAGCGAGCTGGCGATGCCGCGCCGCGTGGCCGTCGGGTTCGACCGCAACCGCCTGGCGATGCTCGTGGCCGTCCTCAGCCGCCACGGCCGCCTGCCGTTGTCCTCAGCCGACATTTTTGTTACAATTGCAGGCGGAATTCGCATCGACGAGCCCGCAGCGGACCTCGCGGTCGCCCTCGCCATCGCCTCGGCGCAGCGCGACACGCCCCTTCCGCCCAGGGCGGCGGTGTTCGGGGAGATCAGCCTTACGGGCGAGCTTCGTTCCTGCAGCCAGAGTGAGCGGCGTGTCGCCGAGGCCGGCCGGTCCGGCTTCGACCGCATCGTCGTACCCGCTGCCGATGCACGCCGCGCCGGGGCTCCCGCCGCAGGTGCGGCCGACGTGCGCAGGGCGTTCACCACCCTCCTCGGTGAGCGCGCACCACAACCGGCCGCCGGGGCCACGAACGACGAGTGGGGGGTTTGAGAACTTGTATTCAGTCGGAGACAAGGTCGTCTATCCACATCACGGGGCAGGCAAGATCATGAAGATCGAGCAGAAGGACGTGCTCGGTCAGCAGCGTGACTACCTCACCATCCAGATCCTGCACAACGACATGACCGTCATGGTCCCCGTCGAGAACGCCGACCGCGCCGGTCTCCGCAAGGTCATCGAGTCGGACGTCGTCGAGCGCGTCCTCGAGGTCCTTCGCGGCGATCCTACCAAGATGCCCAAGAACTGGAGCCGGCGCTACAAGCACAACCGCGACAAGCTCAAGACGGGCGACATCTTCGAGGTCGCCGAAGTCGTCCGTAACCTGGCCATCCGCCACGCCGCCAAGGGGCTCTCCACCGGCGAGAAGCAGATGTTCTCCAAGGCCAAGAAGATTCTCGCCAGCGAGCTCATGTACGCTCGCGACTTCTCCGAGGACGAGGCCACCGCGTTCCTCGAAGACGTGCTCGAGAACATCCACATCGACGGAGCCGCACTTGCCGACGACGCCCGAGAGCCGGCGACCGTCGTCTGAGGCCGGCTCGGCCGCCGGCCCGCGCCGACCGCGGGGCGTGCTGACGCCCGCGATCCGCATTCTGCTGGCCCTGCTCGGCGCGCTCGCCGGGTATCAGGTCGCCGAGCACATCCGCATCTCGTCGTTCGCGCCCGGTCTCGACCAGACCGGCAAGATCATCTGGCTCGTGGCGTGCACCGTAGCCGGCTTCTTGATCGGTTTCGCGTTCGGCATCCTCCTCTCGCGTCTCTTGCGCCGCGGGCTGGACCGCGTCGACGAGGTCATGGCCCGCGCCACCGGCGCCGAGGTCGTGGTCGGCATGGGCGGTGTGGTCGTCGGGCTCTTCATCGCGACGCTCATCAGCGTTGCCTTGGTGCGCATCCCGATCGTGGGGCCGTATCTCACCGTGCCCATCTATCTGCTGGCGGGCTACTTCACGGCGTACCTCGCCGCCAAGAAGCACATCGAGATTCTGCGGCTGCTCGGCGTCCGCGGCGCCTTCGACGTTATCCCCGGGCTCACGCCGGCCAAGCTCCTCGACTCGAGCGCTATCATCGACGGGCGCATCCTCGAGGTCATCGACACCGGGTTCGTCGAGGGCGAGCTTCTCGTCCCGAGGTTCGTCGTCGAGGAACTCCAGCGGCTGGCCGACTCCGCCGACGCCGAGAAGCGCGTGCGTGGCCGCCGCGGCCTCGACTTCGTCAAGCGGTTGCAGAACGGCTCGGGCGCGGTCCGCATCGACGACACCGACTACGCCGACATCGAAGCGGTCGACGCCAAGCTGGTGCGGTTCGGCCACGAGACCGGCGCCCAGATCATCAGCACGGACTACACCCTGAAGAAGGTCGCCGAGATCCAGGGCGTCAAGCTCCTCAACGTCAACGACCTCGCCAACTCCGTGAAGCCGGCGGTGCTGCCGGGCGAGGTGATCGAGGTCAAGATCCTGCGAGAAGGGCGCGAGCAGGACCAGGGGTCGGCTACCTCGACGACGGCACCATGATCGTCGTCGAGGCCGGAGCCGCCATGGTGGGCGCTTGCGTCAAGGCCGAGGTGACCAGCGTCCTGCAGAGTCCCTCGGGAAAGATGATCTTCAGTCGCGTCGCCACAGGGCCGCCCGACTGAAACCGACTGGGGGGATGGACGTGGAGGAGCAGCAGCCCGGAGAGACCTGGGTCATCGTCGCCGCCGCCGGCGACAGCCGGCGCATGGGACTGCCGGACGGGGAGTCCAAGCAGTTCCTGCTCCTCGGCGGCGATACGATCCTCTCGCACTCGGTACGCCGACTGTTCGCGATGGAGCGCGTCGACGGCATCGTCGTCGTGCTGCACCCGTCGCACACGGTGCGCTTCGCCAACGAGCTCGTGGCGTTCGACGACGCCAAGCCGCTCCTCATCGCTGAGGGCGGTACGACGCGCACCGACTCCGTGCGCGCCGGACTGCTGGAAGTGCCCGACGGCGCGGCGTTCATAGCCGTGCACGACGGCGCCCGCCCGCTGTTCTCCCGGAGGGTCTTCGAGCGCTGTCTGGATGCGCTGGACGAGGCCGACGGCGCCGTCCCCGCGATCGAGGTCAGCGACACGCTCAAGCGCGGCGGTGACGACTGCGCGGTGCAGACCACCGTGGACCGCACCGGGTTGTGGGCGGCGCAGACCCCACAGGTCTTCCGGGCCGCCGCTCTGCGCGACGTCTACTCCCGTCCCGACCTCGAGCGCGCGACCGACGACGCCGCGCTGCTCGAACGCGGCGGCTACAAGGTCAAGCTCGTCGGCTCCACGCCGGCCAACGTCAAGA
>CAYTRM010000271.1:0-4059 GCA_964440225.1 uncultured Thermoleophilia bacterium
TCCTGGGCCGGACGGAGTCGCCGCCGGGAACGCCCTTCCAGGCGTTGTACGCGGCATTCAGGAGGGGCAGGAACTCGGCCGTGGCCTTGCGGTCTCCGGCCGCGTTGGGGTGACTGTCGCCGCCGGCGCTGGGGTACGCGAGGCGGTTGGCGCCGCTGGTCCTGTGCTGAATGGCGTTGTTCCAGACTCGGTGGTGGTTGCCCGTGGTGAGACCCACGTCGCTCGTGCCGCCGCCGGCCTTACTGCTGAGGACGTTGTAGAAGTCGAAGACGAGGACGTTGCCGGCCGTGTACCCGGAGTCCTGGAGCCAGTCGTCGACGAGCCAGCTCGCGAGGGCTCTTCCGCCGGGGGTGTCGGGGCTCGTCACCGGTGGAGCGACGACGGCGACGAAGAGCTTCTCGGGGTGCGCGCCGAAGTACTCGAGCAGGTCGAGATAGATGCCCTTGGCGTTGGCGACCGTGAAGTCGCTCCCGCCGCACGACTGCCCCTTGAGAGGATTGTCGACAATCGCCGGGATCGGCGAGGAGGGGCCGCTGAGCTGCGAGTTCGGGAAGCAGCTCTTGAACATGACGATCTCGTTCGGCCCGCCCGGGTCCGTCGCGAGACGGGAGTAGCCGCAGTTCTGGTCGCTCTCGTCGTACAGGGCCGCCGTGACCCCCGGCGACGTCGCCGGGGCGCGGAACCAGGACCACCAGTGCCCGATGTCGGTATCGCTGCCGATCGATCCTGGTTCCCACCCGTAGTTCGTGTCGCTGACGAAGTAGTCGTTGTCTCGCAGCGCTTTGCCCAGGCCGCCGTGCCCATCGGCCAGCCAGGCTTCGCCGGTCGAGTGGTGGATGAAGACGAGCTTGACCGGAGAGGCCGGCGGTGCCGTGTTCACGGCCGCTCCCGCGGACGGCGTCCAGGCGAGCCAGCAGGCGAGCAGCAACATCGTGGCGAAGGCCGGCGGGCGCCATGCCCAGGCGGGACCCGGCAGGACGGCTGAGTGCGTACGTTCCACGACCACCTCCAGAGTAGCTCCACTGCTGAACAACGGCACGCGCGCACGATTCATGAGGCGGCGCGCTGTTGAAGCGCTGTCCGGGCGGGCAACGCCGAGGCCGCTCGGTCACGTGAACCGCACGCGGAAGGGGCCCCTGTCGGGGCCCCGTCACGCAGTCCATGAAGAGGTTCCGCCGTCGGCTGCTGTCCGATCGGCACAGAGAACGATTCCCTGGGGCGGACCACTTCAATCCCATTCCACGACGCCCCCGGCGGTGATCTGGTCGACATCCGAACGGACTTCCGGCGCGAGTGCGAAGGCGGCCGATGGTACCATCGCGGCAGGCGCGCCGCGGGAGCGCGCGGAGCGCGCCGGGGCGGCGCGGACCACGGGAGGGCACATGTGCGAGCGGGCGAGGACGACGAGGCCGGCGCGACGGGAGTGGCGGCCGGTCAGAGCGCTCGTGGTGACCGTCGCCTTCCTGGCGATGTCCGCCGGCCTTGCCGGTCTCACGGCCGGTCCTGCGGTGGCCAAGGACTTCAGCATCCGCGACGTCACCATCGACGCGCAGGTGCTCGCCAACGGGAACGTGCGCGTGCGTGAGTCACGCACCCTCGACTTCGACGGCAGCTTCTCCTTCGTCTACTGGGACCTCTCCGCCGAAGGATCCGAGGGGATCGACGTCACTGCCGCAGCCGGACCTGGACCCGACGGCGCCGGCAGTGTGCCGTACACGCTGGATGACGACGTCTGGTCGAGGACCCCGGGCACCTTCACGGCCTCGGGCAGTTCGACGGTGCGCGTGCAGCTCAACTTCCGCGTCTCGGATTCGGCGGCGCGCTTCACCATCGAGTACGTCGCCCGCGGCGCCGCGAAGCGGTGGCAGGACACCGCCGAGCTCTACTGGCAGTTCGTGGGCGGCGAGGCGCCGATCCCCGTGGATGACGTCACCGTCACGGTGCGGCTGCCGGAGAGCGTCACCCGCGACGAGGTGCGCGCCTGGGCGCACGGTCCGCTCTGGGGCGACGTGAGTATCGAGCCCGACGCCAGCGTGCGCATGACCGTCAGCCCTCTGCCCGCGAGCACCTTCGTCGAAGCACGCATCGCGTTTCCCGCCGACGCGCTCGGCAAGGCGGCCCCCGTCGCCGAGCCCAGATTGCAGCAGGTCCTGGCGGAGGAGCAGGCGTTCGCCGACGAGGCCAACCGATCCCGGCTCTGGGCACGCGCCCAGGTCGTCTTCTGGTCGGTGATCGGCTTCGGAGTCCCGCTCATCGCTCTGGTGCTCGTCGCCTGGCTGTATCTCAAGTACGGGCGGGAGCCCAAGACCCAGTTCCAGGCGCAGTACCTGCGGGAGCTGCCGCAGCCGGAGCAGCCGCCGGCCATGGCCGCCTTCATCTGGCGTATGGGGACCATCGGCCGCGACGACGTCACGGCGACCCTGCTCGACCTCGTGAACCGCAAGGTGATCGATCTCGAGCGCGTGACCGTCGAGAAGAAGAAGCTCTTCGGCAAGGACGAGGCGACCACCTACCGGCTCACGCTGCACGACGAGAGGCTCGGTGAGCTGCTCGTCTATGAGCGCGACCTGGTCCAGTTCCTGTTCCACCAGATCGCCGGCGGCTCGACCCTGGTGCTCAGTGAGCTCAAGGAGCTGGCGAAGAAGAAGAAGACCGCCTTCTCCAGCGGCTACGCCGACTGGACGAAGAAAGCGAAGAAGGAAGCGGAGCGCCGCGGCTTCCTCGACGCCAAGGCGGCTCGGATGGCCGTTCTGGGGTCGGCGGTGTCGATCGCAGCCATCGTCGCCGCGGGGGCGGCGGCCATCTTCGCTGGCTGGTGGTTCTTCTTCCTCGGCATCCCCGTCGGCATCGTGCTCATCTTCGTGTCGCGGGCGATCAAGCGGCGCTCGCAGGAGGCCGCGGAGCTGCACGCCCAGTACGAGGCGCTCGAACGCTACCTCAAGGACTTCGGCAGGCTGCAGGAGAAGCCGCCGGACGCCGTCGTCCTTTGGGAGCACTTCCTCGTGTATGCCGTCGTCTTCGGCATCGCCGACAAGGTGGTGAAGGCGATGACGGTGAAGGTGCCCGAGGTGATCGACGACCCGGCCTTCCGGACCTCGTACTTCCTCTGGTTCGCTCTGCCGGGCGGCGGCGGCATGTCCGCGTTCAGCGAGATGAACCAGAGCTTCAGCGCGGCCGTCTCGGTGGCGACGTCGTCCTCGTCCTCCGGCTCCGGCGGCGGGGGCGGATTCTCCGGCGGCGGCGGAGGCGGCGGCGGAGGCGGCGGGTTTGGCGCCGGCTGACGCCGGCGCCCCGCCCGCCCGTACACGCGGCGGGCGCGGGCCCGGCGAGCGCCGCCGCCGTGCGATACTGGCGCCATGACCGCATCGATCACCGTGCAGCTGCCCGGCGGCTACGAGCTGCTTGCCGGCGTCGAGACTCTCCCCGTCGGCAGCGCCAAGGTTCCGCACCTGCAGGTGCTACCAGACGTCATCGCGGCCGCCGACGAGGAGGCCGCCGCCGCGGCCGTGCAGGCGCGCCGCGCCGAGCTCGAAGCGTTCGCGGCGCGGCTCGAGCTCGAAGGCCTCGGCAGCATGGCGTCGACCGCCCGTCGCGCCCTTGGCGCAGGGCGGTGGAACGCAGATCTGGCCAGCCTGCTCGAGTGGATCTACGGCGCCACCTTCAAGACCGCCGGGCGGGCGACGATGTCGTTCGCGCCGTGGTACGTAGACGAGAGCGCCGCCGATCCGACGGCGCATCTGGCGGGATCGGCCGGGCAGGCCGGCCGGATAAGGCTCACGCCGGGCGAGTACGACGGCGTGTCTGCGGCGAACGCCACCGTCTACGAGCGGCTCGTGGGAGCCATCAACGCCTCCGCCCACGTGGCCGGCGAGGCGACGCCGAGCTCTCGGTTGCTGGCCGCCGTCGCGGCTGCCGCACAGGCCGGCGACCTCCCCAAGCCGCGCTTCGCGGAACCATCCGACCTGAAGTGCATGCTCAAGGTCGACTACAAGCTCGGGCAGGGAGGCGTGCCCATCGTCATCGACGTCAGCGCCGGCCTGATCGGCACGCTGTTCGACG
>CAYTRM010000272.1:0-4046 GCA_964440225.1 uncultured Thermoleophilia bacterium
CGCCCGCCGGCAGCCCCCAGGCGGAGCAGCAGGCCGGGCTCAAGACGCAGGTCGGCGCGATCTTCACGACCGCGCGCAGCGACGCCTTCGACCTGCCGTTCCTCGTCGCCGCCGTCGTGGCGCTGGTGGGCGTCGTGCCTGCACTGCTGCTCGGGCGGCGCCGGCGAGTCCCGGCCGAAGAGGGTGACGAGGGCGACGTGTGGGGCTCAGTCGCCGATGTCGCCTGACGCGCTAGAATCACGGGCGATGACCACCCGACACACAGACGAACGCACTCTTGCTCGCCCGGCCGGCGGCCACAGCGGCCGCCGGCCGGGCGAGAGCGGCACCCGGGATGCGATCCTCACCGCCGCCCGGGAGGCCTTCGCCGCCGACGGTTTCGACAAGGCGACGCTCCGCGCCATCGCGACCTCCGCCGGTGTCGACCCGGCCCTCGTGCGGCATTTCTACACCGACAAGGAGACCCTCTTCGACCGAGCCATGACCCTGCCCTGGGACGCGGATCAGATCGTCGCGGCCATCGTCGAGGGTGACCCCGAGCGCGTCGGAGAGCGCATCGTGCGCCGCTTTCTCGAGGCTTGGGAGACGGGGACCAGCCGGGAGGTCTTCACGGCCATGATCCGCTCCGCCGTCACGCACGAGAAGGCGGCGGACATGGTCCGTGAGCTCATCACCCGGCGTCTGGTCGGCCCCGTCACCGTCGCGCTGCGCGTCCCGCATCCCGAACTGCGCGCCACGCTCGTCGGGTCACAGCTGGTGGGACTGGCGATGGTGCGCTACGTGACTCGGGTAGAGCCGCTGGCCTCTCTCGACCGCGAAGTGGCGGCCCGCGTCGTCGGACCCTCCGTGCAGCGCTACCTCACAGGAGAACTGGATCCCGCCGGCTGAGACGGCTCGGCGACCCGGGTCTTCGCAGCGACCGAGAGGCGCACGCAGGGCTAGATGAAGCGCGAACGCAGCGCCGTCGCCGCCTGCAAGAGCTCGTCCGGCGAGGGGTCCCGGTAGCCGTCCAGTTGCCGGTCGAGCGCCGCGGCGCGCTCCGGATCGAGACGGTCCGCCAGGCGGCGGAAGAGCCCGAGGCGCGCGCCGACGGCGAAGCGTCCCTGCTCGGCCGGCGGCAGAGCGAGGAACTCGTCCAGCATCGCCAGCAGGCGCTCGCTGTCGGCGGGCAGCGAGCCCTGGAGGTCCGGCAGCAGGTTCAGAACATGGTCCGAGCGCAGCTCGAGACGGGCGTCGCCGAGCGCCTCGAGCAGGTCGCGCAGCTCCTGCGCGACCTCGACGTCGTCGGGCAGCGTGAACTCGCCGGCCGCCTCGCGCTCCGCGAGCGGCGTACCCGGCACGACCGCCGCCGTGCGCAGACGCACGACCAGAGGACGCTCGGCGGGAGCCGCGGCCGCCACCGCGCGGATGACGCGGGCGGAGCCCGCGACGTGCGCGGCGGCCGCCGCCCGCCCGCCGAGCCCCGGCATCAGGTAGAAGCAGAGCTCGAGGCCGGCGCCGACGACCTTCTCGCCGGCCGCGATCAGATCGCCCCCGGTGCAGCCCTTGTCGATCGCCATCAGGACCTCGTCGGCGCCCGACTCGAGCCCGAGATGGACGCGGGTGAGCCCGGCGTCGACGAGCAGCGCGAGCTGCGCCTCGGTGCGCCGGGCGAGCGTGCTCGCGCGGCCGTACGTCGTCACTCTGTCCACCGAGGGGAACCGCTCCCCGACGCGGCGGATCACCGCCGCCAGCTTCTCGGGCTTGACGGCGCAGGGATCGGCGTCCTGCAGAAACGCGTGCCGGGCGCCGTCGCTCACGAACAGGGCGACCTGATACGCCTCCTTCGGGAGCTCTCCGTCGCGCACCGCCCGCATGCCTCGTTCCCGCAGCACCGTGGCCGCCGCGGCCATCGCGTCGACATCGGCGAGCACGTCCTCGAGCGGGCGCAGGGACGACTTCGTCCCCTTGTACACCGGGCAGAAGGTGCACCGGTTCCAGGTGCAGTTGCGGATCACGCGCACGATGAGGCTCCGCGCCTCGCTCGGCGGCCTGATGGGTCCCTGCTCGAAGCCGCGCGCGGCGTCTGCGGGTGTCAGCGGCGGCAGTCCGGCGCCGCCGGGGGCGTCCGCGATGCTCACGAAGCGCTTTCCGCGTGCCGCTCCCTCCGCGTCGCCGCCGCCCGCCGGAGCCACTTGTCGATCTCGACCACGATGAAGGCGACGAGGCCGACGACGAAGATCGGCAGCCACATCCAGGCCTCGAGCGGCGCGCTCGAGAAGGCGGCGTTCATGAACGGCGCGTAGGTGTACAGCAGCTGCAGGACGATCATGATGCCCACGCCACCGAGCACCCAGCGGTTCGAGAGCGGGTGGATCGTGAAGATCGACTGCGTCAGCGAGCGGCAGTTGAACAGGTACATCAACTCGACGAAGACGAAGACGTTCACGGCGATCGTGCGCGCGACGTCGTCGCCGAAGCCGCTCCGTTCGGCCCACTCGAACAGGCCGAAGGCCCCGATCAGCAGCAGGGCGCCGACCAGCATGATGCGCTGGATCAGCACGCCGGTGAGGATCGGCGTCTCCGGCCGGCGCGGGCTGCGCTCCATGATGCCCTCCTCCTTGGGCTCGAAGGCCAGCATGAGCCCAAGCAGCACCGCGGTGGTCATGTTGATCCACAGGATCTGCACGGGGAGGATCGGCAGGGTCGTGCCGAGAAAGACGGCGGCCAGGATCACGAGACCCTCGCCGAGGTTCGTGGGCAGCGTCCAGGCGATGAACTTGGTGAGGTTGTCGAAGACGCCGCGGCCCTCCTCGACGGCGGCCTCTATCGAGGCGAAGTTGTCGTCGGTGAGCACCATATCGGCGGCTTCCTTGGCGACGTCGGTGCCGCCGACGCCCATGGCCACGCCGATGTTGGACTGCTTGAGGGCCGGGGCGTCGTTGACGCCGTCGCCGGTCATGGCGACCACGTTGCCCCGGCTCTGCAGCGCCTCGACCAGGCGCAGCTTCTGCTCGGGCGTCACGCGCGCGAAGACGTCGGTGTCCTGCGCGCGCTCGATCAGGTTCTTGTCGCTGAGCTGTTCGAGTTCGCGGCCGGTGAGCGCGACCGGGTCGGCCTCGGCACGGTCGGTCAATCCGATCTGGCGCGCGATCGCCGCCGCCGTGATCGCGTGGTCGCCGGTGATCATCTTGACATCGATCCCGGCGGTGTGGCACGCCTTGACCGCCGCGATCGCCTCCGGACGCGGCGGGTCGATCATCGCCTGCAGACCGAGGAACGTCATGCCCGTGAGGTCGTCGTGCCCCAGGTCGGAGGTGCCCGCCGGCAGTTCGCGGGCCGCGAAGGCGAGGACGCGCAGGCCCTCGGAGGCCAGTCGCTCAATGTCGGCGTGCACCGCGCCGGCGTCGAAGGACACGCGCTCTCCCCCGGCGTCCAGCGCGTCGGCGCACCTGTCCAGAACGACCTCTACGCCGCCCTTCATGTACACGACGCGCGGCTTGTCCTCCCCGCCGTCGTGCATGGTGGCCATGTACTGATGCAGGGACTCGAAGGGGATCGAGTCGACGCGCGGGCTCTCCGCCTGCGACGGCTCGCGCTCCAGCCCCGCCTTGGCCGCAGCCGTCAGCAGAGCCCCTTCCGTAGGGTCTCCCTGCACGGTCCAGCGGCCCTGGTCGTCCTGCAGGAGCTGACTGTCGTTGCAGAGCACGCCCGCCGTGAGGATCTCGCGCAAGGCCGGCGGCAGGGCGCCGCCGACGAGGGCGTCCGACGACTCCCGCTCGGCGAGACTCCCTTCGGGATCGTAGCCGGTGCCGCTGACCTCGTAGACGCGGCCGCCGACGATGACCCGCTGGACGGTCATCTGGTTCTCCGTCAGCGTTCCCGTCTTGTCGGTGCAGATCACGGTCGTGCTGCCGAGCGTCTCGACCGCCGGCAGCTTGCGGATGATCGCGCGCCGTCTGGCCATGCGCGCCACGCCGATCGCCAGGGTGATCGTGACCGCCGCGGGCAGACCCTCGGGTATGGCGCCTACGGCCAGGGCGACGGCCGCCATGAACATGTCGACC
>CAYTRM010000273.1:0-4033 GCA_964440225.1 uncultured Thermoleophilia bacterium
GGGCCCGGAACGGCGCGGGAGCGCCGGGCCCGAGGGCCCGGCGCTCCCGCAGAGAGCTGCCGCTTGTGGCTCAGATCACTCCGGCGGCACTTCGAGGAAGGCGTAGTTGACGTCGATGCCCTTGCTCTTGTTGTACGCACGGCCGATCCAGTACCCGACGAGCGACACCAGGAAGATGCCGGCCACGACGAGGTACGGGGTCGTGCCCTTGAGGCCGTAGGCGTCCTGGGTAAGGAACATGATCAGCGCGGCCAGCCCGAAGAAGAACCCGAGGAAACCGAAGATGGTGACCAGAGGGAACCCGCCGATCGTGTACTTGGCGCCCGGGGACGCCTCATACAGCGACTTGGCGCGGAAGGGCAGCAGCGCGGCCGCCAGACAGCTGATGACGAACACGTAGCCGCAGGCGAAGGTCACGCCCAGGGTCATGCTGTACCACCAACCGAGGTAGTTGTAGCCGATGATGACGGCGCAACCGAGAACGAAGTAGATGACGTGCGCGTTCATCGGCGAGCGGAAGCGCGGGTTGACCTTGGAGACCCAGGTCGGGAGCGTGCGGTCGAGGGACATGCCGACCATGATGCGCGTCATGCCGATGTAGCAGTTGCAGGTGATCTGCAGCGAAGCGAGCATGAAGCTGACCGCCGTCAGGACGACGATGATCGGGTTCGGCGAGATCACGATCGCGAACATGCCGGGGAAGGGCAACACACTGCCGACCCCGTCGCCCGATGCGCTCACCCCATAGTAGTACGAGTGGGAAACGGCGTTGAAGAAGGCCGTACCGACCGCACCCTCGAGGGCCCAGGCGATGAGCGCGAGCGTGCAGCCCACGGCGATCATCGAGCCGACGATGATGAGCAGCTGGTTCTTGAAGACGCGGGCGCCCTTGATCTCGCCGCCCTGCTGCACACTGTAGGTGGCCCACTGCAGGCTGGTCCAGACGATCGGCATGGCGAGCAGCGTGGCGCCCAGCGCGAACTTGGGCAGCAGATTGACGCCGGCATCGGTCACGTCGGCCTGGATCCAGGTGTAGTAGTCGGCCCGGCCGTCCACGATGCTCGAGAAGCTGTTCATCGCGGTCGCGAACTGCTCCGGCGACGTGCGCAGGAACTGGATGACCATGACGGCCACCAGGATCGCCGTGGCGGCGAACATGAAGTACTGCAGGCGGACGTAGTTCTTGAAGCCCGTGACCAGCAGGATCGCCATGGCCGCGGCACCGATGATGCTGATGGTCACCACGCCCTGGCTGCCCTGCGCCCAGACGGCGGTGTCGATGAGGCTCTGGCTCTCGTAGTGCACCCCGAGGCCCATGAAGAGCGGCGCCACACCGAGGGTGGCCAGGAGCCAGCCGGCGAGGGCGACCCACTGGAGGATCCAGATCACGAACCCGCTCATCACGACCGGGAACCCGATCGCCCCACCGAACACGCGGCTCTGGAACACGTAGTCGCCGCCGCTGCGCGGCATGGCGGTCGCCATCCAGACGTAGGCCAGCGCGATCGGGAGCTCGAGCAGGATCGCGAGCAGGCACGCCTTCCACACGGAGACGCCCGGGAACGCCGCGGGCGCCCACACGAACGTCCATGGGAAGATGACGCCCATGGTCAGGAAGTTGTACATGAACGCCGACCAGGGCGACATCACCCTGGAGAGCCCCGAAGCCTTCCGGCTGAATACTTCGGGTTTTGCTGCGGCTGTTGCCATCTTGTTCCCCCTGTCAGTCGCTTGGGACTTCCAACAGATGCGTCATCGCTGCGCGCGGCAGCTTCACCCCGACGTCATCTGGTAACCGACCACCTTGCCCGGCTCCAGCGTCAATATGCACCCCCTCAGGATCCCTTCGCCGTACTCACTGCCCGGATTGACCACGGTGGTGCGCTTGACCTTGACCAGGCCCCGCGCCTCGTGGATGTGCCCCGTGAGCATGAGCAGCGGCTGGTGTCGCTCGACCACGTGGCGCACGGCGTGGCTGCCGGCCGGCGCCGATTGCGGCACGCCGGCGACGACGATCGGCGCCGGCGGGTCGGTCGACCAGTCGAGTTTAGGACAATCGTCCAGTGTCGAGTCGTACGGCGGCACGTGGAAGTTGAAGATGGCGTTCGTGAAGTCGTCGATGCCCTCGACCGACTCCTCCAGGTACTTCTCGAGCGTCTCTTCGTCCGTCTCGCGCGGGGTGTCCCACGGAGTCGGGTTGCTGTAGCCGCAGTTCGCCATCGGGAACGTGCCGTCGAGCATGACGACGCGTCCTTCGCAGTTGATGACGCGGTCGCTCTGGGAGGCCTCGAGCAGGTCGATGAGCTCCTGCGGGTCGTCGTTGCCGCCGGTCACGTAGCAGGTGATGTCCGTGTCGGCCAGCCGCTCGTCGGCCAGGGCGATCCAGTCCTGCAGGCGCTTGTGCGCCTCCTTCTTGAAGGCCGCGTCGACGAGGCTCTGGTCGGCCTGCATCGCGCGGATCTCCTCCTCGCCCACGGTCACGTGATAGAAGCCGAGCGTCTCGATGCGTTCCTTGACGGCGAGAAGCTCGTCGGGGCCGCTCAGGTTGGAGAGCTCCTCCTGCAGCGTGACCCGGTAGTGCCCGCCGCCCTCGTCCACGATCGGCACGAGGAACTTGCCCTCGATGTCGCCCCCCATGACGAGGTGGTCGACCTTGTAGAACTTGCCGGAGTTGATGAACTTGCGGTAGGTGCGCTCAGAGCCGTGGATGTCGGTGGCGTAGAAGATCCGCACCCGCTTGCCGTCCGAGCCGCCCTTCTTGTTCCAGAATGCCATGTCTCAGTTGCCTCTCAGATAGCGCGGTCAGTCGACCACGTTGTACCAGCGGACCTTATCGCCGACCTTGGAGCGCAGCTTCCACCTGGTGCCCTTGGGATAGTCGTCCATGACACTCAGGAGCTCGGCGACGCGATGCGCGACGATCGCCTTGTCCTCTTCCTTGAGATCCACGTGCGGCAGGTAGTCGCGCACCTTCTCGAGGTTCATGCTCGTGGTGCGCCACAGGCCCCACTCGCCGGCGCACAGCTTGGCGATGCGCTGGCCGTTGATGCGGTCTTCGTCGTTGGCGTCGATCTCGTGCTCGCGCAGCAGCATGATCGTGTCGATGATGTCCTTCTCGTTGATCTTCACGATCTGCATCTTCTCGAGCATCATCTCGGCGAGCGGGATCGTCGGCGAGTCGACCTCCAGCCTGCCCTTCCACGGGATGGGATGGCAGAAGTCGAGCTTGTCCATGAAGACGTCGACGTGGATGTGGTTGGTCGGGTTGTTGAAGATGAGGCGCCCGCCCTCGGAGTGGAAGGCGTTGATCTCGACGTCGTCCTCGTAGCCGACCGAGGCGAAGAAGTCGCGGATCTGCTTGGACTGCTTGCCGTAGGCGGCGAAGTCGATGTCGGTGTACACGCGGTTGAGCTTCTCCTGGATGAAGCCGAACTCCGGGCAGTGGTGGAAGAAGGCGAGGGCGCCGATGACGCGCAGCACGACGCCCTGCTCCTCGCCGGCCTTGACGACGCGAAGCGCCTCGTCCTGGAAGACCTTGGCGAGGTCGGGGTCGACCTTGCCCATGCCTACGTCCGGCCCGACTTCGCCGGCCGGCCGCGTTACGTCATCGCTCATGTCGTGCTCCCAAGTCGTCATCTGGATCAGGCCCGACGAGCGGACCCCCGTGCGTCGTGCGTGTCGCGGGCATTCCCCTACACCTCCGCGAGCCACGTGGCGAGCTCGGGCTTACCGGCGTTCGCGTGCAAGCGGGCGACCCTGTTCACGCCGTACGCGTAGAAGTCGAAGTCGATCTTCGAGAGCTTCACCTGGATCATCGCCCAGATGCTCCACCAGAGGTCGGCGACGATCTTGTGCAGCATCATGCGCGAGTAGCGGTCCTCTCTCATCTCTCCACAGTATCGCGTGATGATGACCCGTTCTTCGTCGTCGGACAAGGGGTGCTCGATGCAGAAGTCGCCGAGATCGAAGTACGGATCGGTCATGCCGCCGTACTCCCAGTCGATGACCCACATCCGGCCGTCGGCGTCGAGGA
>CAYTRM010000274.1:0-4005 GCA_964440225.1 uncultured Thermoleophilia bacterium
TGCGAGGACGTCGTCGTGCCCCGCTACGAAGAGGCGTACCGCCGGGTCGTCGCAGAGTGGGCCGGCGAGCGCGGCCGAGACGCGGCGCTCACGGATCCGAAACGATTCGCGCAGCCCGACCCGCCGTCGCTGCCCGATGCCTCTCATCCATCACGCGGATCACGTAGTGACGCGTCCGCACCGTCGTGAGCCTCCCCAGCACGAACGGCTGACCCCCACCTTGGCGCCCGGGTGACCCTCGTGGTGCGGACGTGATCTCATGCTCATCTCAGACTCCATCCGCAGCGACGCAGTAGGGACGCACGGGTTTGCGGTGACCGGGCGACGCGTCCTTCATGTGAAGTACACTTGCTGTTCTGATCTCGACAGGTATCCCACCCACTGGATCTCTATGCGCTACTGCATCGTCCTCGTCGTCTACGATCCGCGTGACGCACAATCCCGCGCCTGCGCCCTGCCTGAGGCACTGCGCAGTGTCGAGTCACTCCACGGCGACTTCAGTCTCATCGTCACGGTGAACGCTGCCGAACGTTGTCCCCGCACCGTGGCGTTCCTGCGGGCCTGGTCGGCCGAGCGTGAGTGGGCGCATCTGCGCCTGCATCGCTCCAACCACGGTATCGCGGCGGCTTTCAACGCCTCCGTCCATGGCATCCTCGACGACTATGACGCGTTCGTCTTCATGTCCGGCGACGCACTTCTTGTTGATCCCTATGTGCTCCACACCTTCTCCGCCGCATTCACCCGCTGGCCGGCCGTCGGCGCACTGCATCCGGTGAGCGTCTTCGAGGATGCCGAAGCCGCCAACTACTCTCCGAAATGGGACGTGGCGTCCTTCCGCCGGGTGCTTCAGAGGTACGCAGTCTCCGATGTCGTCGATCCCGACGATGGGCCGTCCGCTCCGCCGTGGGCGGCCGTGGCAAGGGATTGCGCACGTCGAAGGCTGCAGGTCACACGACCCCACCTCGTGCTTCCGCTGACGTTCTGGGCGGTGAGGCGAGCGGTCCTGGAAGTGGTTGGGCCTCTGGACGAGCGCTGGCTCTACGGCTACGAGAACATGGACTTCGCGCTCCGCGCCTACTTGGCCGGCGCCCAGTCCGCCGTGGTGCAGAACACCTTCGTCTTTCACAGACGCGTCCTGTACAGGCTCTTGGGTTCGATGGAGGTCGGTGAGGCGCAGACCAGCCTCGGGCTGGACGGCCAGGCTCTCTGGCTTCTCAAGTGGGGCCGGCCGCCCGGAAGCGCCTTCGACCAGGCGAGATTCGGGCCCAAGATCGCCGGCCTGCTGGGAATCGTCCGGCGCGCCGGCGGGACTCATCTGGCCGTCTGGCATGCAGCTTCGCGACGCAGGCTCGCGGCACTCAGAAGGTCGGTTCCGTGATGATGGCCGAAGCAGATCCGTGCCCGGTATGCGCGGGGCGCGAGTGGGTCCCAGCGGGAGAGGCCGTGACTACGGGAGGCCGGCGCCATGCCTATCACCGCTGCCGTCGTTGTCATCTGGTCGGCCTCAAGGGGCGTCGGCCCTCAGACGAAGCGGACGACTACTACCGCGACGGATACTACGCTCAGAGCGAATCGCCCGCCACATGGCGTGCGAAGCTCAGGACTCGACTCGAGTCGTCGCGATCCCCCCATGCGCGCGCGCTGCTGATGAGCCTATCGACCGCGTACCTGCCGCTCCCCTCTTCCCCGGGGGCGCGCCTGCTCGACGTGGGCTGCGGCGGCGGCGGCACTCTGGTGAGAGCCCAAGCCCTCGGGTGGGACGCCGAAGGCTGCGAGCTCTCCGACGCGACGGCGGACCGGGCGCGACGGCGCGGCTTCGTCTGCTATGCGGTCGATTGGGCGGCGGCCCTCCCGTCGAGAGCCTACGAGTGCATCTTGGCGAGCCACGTCATTGAGCACCTCGAGAGGCCGGGAGACGGCCTCCGCGCCTTGTCACGGGCGCTCGCTGCCGGCGGGACGCTCCACGTGAGTGTGCCGAACTTCGGCTGCTCCCAGGCGCGCGCCTTTGGCCTGCACTGGTGGGGGGTCGCGCCTCCGGAACACCTTTGGCTGCCGGAACACGAGCATCTCCGCTGTCTTGTGCGCGATGCCGGCCTCACGGTCGCCGGCGTGCGCCAGCAGACGGCCATCACGGGCGCCTTCCGGCCGGGCACGGTACGGCTCCAGTGGGCGTATGCTGAAGCCGTGGGTATCTCGAAAGCCTCATTCGCCCGCCGGTATCTGGCTGCGCTGGGCATTGGCGCCGTGGCTCGGCGCCGCGATCCCGCAGCTTGGCCACTCGTCTACACGCTGATCTGCCGCCTTCATGACGAGAGGGGCCGATAGTGCTCCCGAGCCCAACGCGACTAGTCTTCGCGAGACTCGCCCGCGCCGGTCTGGCGAACGAGTTGCTGGTCCTTGCTAAGGCGTATCTCGCCAGCAGCGCGCTGGGCTTCCGGCTGGTGTCGCCGCCGTGGGGGTTGAATCGGCGCACCTACTGGCCCTACTTCTATCACTCGCCGCTTGGCGGGCTCGGCGGTGAGCTGGCGCGCCGAACGATGCCCACGCTCACGTTTGACGAACGAGCCTACCGTGAGACGGCGCTGCTCGACTACGGAGCCGCCGTCTCGGCTTGGGCTTCTTCCTGCGACGTCACCCGTCGGAGGCGGCTGGCCATCGAATGCGAGGGTCTTTGGGGAGGCCTGATCGCCGTCGACCGATCGCGCGAGTTCATCCGAAGCACGCTGCTCGGCACACGCTTCACTCAGGCCAACATCACGGAGTTCCTCGGTCGGCGTGACCCCGGCAAGCTGCTGGTCGGGGTCCATATCCGCCGTGGCGACTTCGCTTCGGGCCAGGCCGGCACAGAGAGTCTTCGAGGTAGGTGGAACACGCGCATTTCCCTTGACTGGTTCATGAAGGTATGCGGGTCGCTCGATCAGGAGTTCGGTGGGCATGCGCAGTTTGCGGTCTTCTCGGACGGCTCCGAGCACGAGTTGGCGCCGGTGACCGGGGCGTTGAAGGCCCTTGCCACATTCGGCCAACGCCACACCGACTGCAGCGACTTGCTGCTCATGTCGCTCTGCGATGTCCTCATCTGCTCACCGTCGTCATACTCTCTGCTCGCAGCATGGCTCTCCGACCGACCCTACCTCTGGCCCGCAGCGCAGTGCAGGCTCGAAGATCATCACCTCAGCCTTTGGGGCAGCCAGCCGCAGCGGCGTCCGCCCTCCGGCTCGACCGCCAAGGACGAACCAGCTGTGACTCCGGGCGAGCGGGACCCGATGCCTCGGGGGCTTCCCGTTGGCGACGACGGAATAGTGGCTGCGTCCTTGCTTGCGCACCTCGAGAGGATCGTGCGGCTGAAGGATCGGAGAACCGATCTCATCTACTACGGGGCGGTGCGGTCGTCCGCATCGTAGCCGTGCTTGAAGCGCGTGGACCAGGTCTAGCTCAGCGCGTCCATCCGCCTCATCACCCAGGCGCCAAGCCCCTTCCCGTCCGTCCGGTATCCGGCCTCGAGAAGACGCCAGCGGATCTCCCGCCACACGATGCCGCCACGCGCCCGGGTGACGGTCGCGAGCAGGAGAGCGGCTCCCACAGTGACTTGCACCGCAAGAACGGCCGGCGCCGGCCAGCCTACACTGCTGAGGCCGGCGTGGAGGCCGAACAGCGCCAGGCCGACAACCAGCCCGGAGACGGCGCCGATCACGTAGGCGCGCGGTAAATCGGCGAGTCGTAGGGTCAGCAGCCGTTTCATCACCAGCAGATAGGCCAGGTGGGTCGCCAGTTCAGCGAGGGCAAACGCCGCCGCGATGCCGACGATACCGAACCGCGCCAGCCCCACCAGCAGAGCGGCAAGCCAAGCGATGCGCCCGAGGGTGATCGCGAGTCTCGCGCCAAGAGTGGCCGTCGCATCGCAAAGGATCGCGCCGAAGTGCGTGAGCAGAGTGAAGGGTACGGCAAGGGCGAGAACGACAAGCACCGGCGCGGCTGCGCGCCATTGGCCACCGAGAAGCGTAGCGA
>CAYTRM010000275.1:0-4000 GCA_964440225.1 uncultured Thermoleophilia bacterium
CGGCTCGTGGATGGCCGGCACACGCCGGCCGGTATCGTGGCCGCGCTCGCCGAGGCCTTCACCGACATGCCGGGCCACGTAGCTCGAGATGTCGATGGCGTGCTCGCCTCGCTGTACGAGTGTGGGCTCGTCGGCTATCGTGTGCTGGTGCGTGACGGAGGGGACGGAGCCGCCGGTCCCGGAGGGGCCGGCCGGCCGGATGGCGAGGAGGCGCGGCATGACCGATGAAGACGCTGGGGGACCGGCGCCGAGGTACCTCGCCAACCGGGACGTCTCGAAGCGCGAGGAGGACGGCGGCACGCTGCTGTACGACCCCGACGCCGACGAGGTGACCATCGTGAACGACGCGGGCGCGGAGCTGTGGACGGCGCTCGCCGAGCCGCGGACGGTCGATGAACTGGCGGCGCATCTCGTCGCGGTCTTCGACGGCGTGGACGCGGAGCAGGCAAGGGCCGACGTGCGCACGTTCCTGGACGAGATGCCGGCCACCTTCGTCGCCGCCGTCTGAGATGGCCGAAGCGGTCGCAGAGCCCCGGCCGGACCCGACCGAGAGGTGGCTGATGGACCCGACGGTGCCGCCCCCCGGCCTGGCGACGGCGCCCTCGAGCGTCGACATTTCTCTCACCGGGCGCTGCAACCTGCGCTGCCGCTACTGCTTCTTCGCCGACGAGATGGCCGGCCTCTCCGACCTGCCGACGGAGCGCTGGCTGGCCGCCTTCGAGGAACTGGGTGGCCTGGCCGTGCAGCGGGTCACGCTGTCCGGCGGCGAGGTCTTCACCCGGCGTGACCTCTGGGAGCTCGTGGACGGCCTCATCGACAGTCGTCTGCGCTACAGCATGCTCAGCAACGGCACCCTGATCTCCGACAAGACCATCGCCGCCTTTGAGCAGGGCAAGAGACGGCAGCGCCTCGACTCCATCCAGGTCTCCATCGACGGCTCGCGCGCCGAGACCCACGACAAGAGCCGGCCGCCGCGCAGCTTTCACAGAGCCCTGCGCGGCCTGCGCCTCCTCAAGGAGGCCGAGTTCCCCGTCACCGTCCGGGTCACCGTCAACGCCCACAACGTCGAGGACCTGCCGGCCATCGCCCGGCTCCTGCTGGAGGAGGTCGGCCTGCCGGGCTTCTCCACCAACGAGGCCGAGCAGATGGGCACCGCCCGCTGCCAGGGCGAGAGCATCACACTCAGTCCGGAGCAGCGGAAGCGGGCCATGACCCTGCTCGACGAGCTCAACGAGCAGTACGGCGGCCGCATCGGCGCCAGTGCCGGACCGCTGGCCGCCGCCGACCACTACGCCGAGATCGACGCCGCCGTCGCCCGCGGCGAGACCGGCTTCCCCGGCCGCGGCACGCTCTGCTCCTGCGGCGGCGCCTTCTCGAAGATGGCCATCCTCCACGACGGGACGATGGCGCCGTGCAACATGCTGCCGCAGCTCACCATGGGCACGGTGGGCACGCATGGGCTGCAGGAGGCGTGGCTCCATCATCCGTCCGTGAACGTCCTGCGCCAGCGGCGCCACATCCCGCTCGACACGCTGCCGGAGTGCGAGGGCTGCGAGTACACGGGCTTCTGCGCCGGCGGCTGCCCGGCCGCCGTCATGGCCCGCACCGGACGGCTCAACGCCGCCGACACCGAGTTCTGCTACCGTGGCCATAGGGCCGCGTCGCTTCGCGACCGATGACCGACGGGGTGGAGGTTTGACGATGAAGAACGGCACGGACGCCGATCACGGACTCGGCGCAGACCGCGTGACCACGAGGAGAGCCTACGAACCTCCGCGGGTGGTGCGACTGGCCTCCACGCAGCGTGGAGCTGGGGCTTGTGAGGCGTCAGGCAGCGGCGACGCGGACTCCTGCACAACCCACGGCAACAGTGCACAGGTGACGTGCAGCTCCGTGGGGAGCGCCGCCGCTGGGGACTGCATTGCCGCCGGCATCGGGGCGACCATCGAGTGCATCAACTTCGGAAGCGGCCTCTGATCGGGGCGATCGAGCCCCGTGAGAAGGGCGTCGGATGGCGGCCCTGCACCTGCCGGTTTGACCTTCCCCGATCGCGAGGTCAGGGGCCGCCGGCGACTCGCCGCCTGTCGACCGGCGATCATACAGAGACCATGGAGGATGGCGCGTGACTGTCTGTGACCCGGCGTTGCCGGAAGAGGAGACCCTCGCTGAGGGCACCGAGGCATTGCCTTCCACGGACGAGCTCGACCTGCCCGAGGGCGTCCCGGCGCTGCGCGCCTTTTACCTGTACCTCACCGCCGGCTGCAATCTCGCCTGCAAGCACTGCTGGATCGTGCCACGGTACGTCGACGGCGCGCCGGATGTGTTCGATAGCCTAAATGTTGACCACCTGAGGGTACTTCGATAGCCGAAAAGTTGACCACCCCACCGACGCCTGTAGCGTTCGTCCGCGTTCCCGATCCAGGGACGCCGACGAGGCGGCAGGAGGAAGAGAGTGCTGAGGATGGTCGACGTTGAGTTCATCAAGCTGCGCGCCCGTGACGGCTGGTCGATCCGCGAGATCAGCCGCCGCAGCGGCTGGTCGCGCCAGGCGATCCGCAGGGCGCTCGCGGCGTCCGCCGCACCACCCCGTTACGAGCTCTCCGCGCCCAGGCCCTCACCGGTCATGGGGCCCTACCTGCCCCTGGTGCGGCAGTGGCTCGAGGACGACGAGACGGCGCCGCCCAAGCAGCGCCACACCGCACGGCGTATCTATGACCGACTCGTTGACGAACACGACTTTGCTGGCGCCGAGGTGACCGTGCGCCAGGCGGTCGCGCGTCTGCGCGGCGCCCGTTCCTGCCACGAAGCCTTCGTGCCGCTCGAGGCTCCGTTCGGGCAGATAGCTCAAGCCGACTTCGGCAGCGCCGTGGTGACTCTCGCCGGCGAGCGTGCCGAGGTCGCCCTCTTCTGCCTGCGCGCCAAGGCCTCGAAGGTACCGTTCGTGGTCGCCTACCCGACCGAGCGCCTCGAAGCCTTCCTCGCCGGCCACGTCGAGGCGTTCGCGTTCTTCGGCGGCGTTCCCTCCGAGCTCTGGTACGACAACGCCAAGACCGCCGTGGTGCGCATCCTCGCGGGGCCCTTCCGCGACGAGCATGAACGTCTCTCTGCCCTGCGCGCCCACTACCTCTTCGCCTCGAGCTTCTGCACGCCGGGACGCGGCAACGAGAAGGGCTCGGTCGAGAACCTCGTCGGCTACGTGCGTAGGAACGCGCTGGTGCCTTACACGCGCTCGTTCCCCACACTGGCGGCCCTGAACGCGCACCTGCGCGCCTGGTGCGAGCGCGAACGTGCCCGTCACAACGCGGCCTGGCAACTCGAGCGCGTGGCTCTCGGGGAGCTGCCGGCGCAGTCCTTCTCGCCCTCGGTGAGCCGGCCGGTGGTCGCCAACAAGGTCGCGATGGTGACCGTCGACCGCGTGCGCTACTCGGTGCCGGTGACCTATGCCTCTCAGACGCTGCGCGCCGAGAGCTTCACCGGTCGCGTCGATCTCTACCGCGGCTCCGAGCTCGTCGCCAGCCACGCCCGCAGCTACGTGCGCGGCGCGGTCGTGCTCGAGCTGGCCCACTACCTCGACGCCTTCGCACGCAAGCCGCGGGCGGCGCTCTCCTGCGCCGCGCTCCAGGGCGCCGATCCGGTGTTCGTGCGCGCCCGCGACCTCGCGCTGCGCACGCCCGACGGGCATCGCAGCTTCGCCGAGATCCTCCTGCTCGGCCGCGAGCTCGGGCTCGCGCGGCTCGCCGCGGCTCTCGAGGAGAGCCTCGCTGCCGGCGTGCTGCCGAGCGCCCAGCACGTGCGCCAGCTGGCCCTGAACGCCGGTCACGAGGTGCCGCCTCGGGTACCGGTACCGGAGACGCTCGCGCTCTCCCTGCCGGCAGCCGACCTTACCTGCTACGACCGGCTCGCCGGGTGCGCGTCATGAACGCCGAGGTCGTCGCGGCGCAGGTGAAGCTCTACGCCAAAGAGCTCAAGATGCCTGGCCTGGCCGGCGCCTTCGAGGAGG
>CAYTRM010000276.1:0-3989 GCA_964440225.1 uncultured Thermoleophilia bacterium
GTCGCGGCCGGTGATGCGCCGGGCCATGCGGAACGAGCGCCCGGCGACGTCGCCCCAGTCGTAGATCGGGTTGGCGACGGCGTCGTAGTCGAGCAGCTCGCCGAGCATGCTGTTGAACTCGAAGCGCGAGAGGTACTTGCCGAGGTCCGAGTAGTCGCCGCCGCAGTAGGCGCTGACGAACTCGGCGCGGTTGATGACCTCGTCGACGATCGACGGCACATGGTGCTGCCAGCAGCCGGCGCCGCAGAAGTTGAGGTAGTCGACCGCCGAGGTGTTCGTGTCGAGCAGGCCCTGGACGTGCTTGCGCAGCTCCCGCTCGGAGAGGATCGCCGGGGGGATGTCCAGCGTGCCCTTGAAGCGCAGCCGGTCCGGTATCTCGGCAACGATGTCCTCGACGCTGTCCAGACCGAGCTCGTCGAGCATGGCCCTCTTGGTCGCGGGCACCGAGTTCGGGATGTACGGGTGGATGAATGGCGTGTCGGTCATGATCGGTGAGGAACTCCTTCCCTTACAGAGAGTCGATGGTGCCGTCGGTGGCCGGCGCCGGGGCCGTCGCGGAATGGACGGCGCGGCGGCAGATCAGCCGTAGCCGTAGCCGGCCGCGGTCCCAAAGTCGATCGAGATGTTGGCGCCGGTGATCGGCGCGGCCGGCGGAGAGGCCAGGAAGAAGATGAGCTCCGCCACCTCCTCGGGCGTGATGAAGCGCGCCTTGTCGCCCTGCGCGTAGCCGGTGAGGAGGCGCTTGAAGTAGCCCTCCGGGTCGCCGCCTCCGTAGGTGTCGGCCTGGTACTGCAGCATCGGGGTCATGATGTCCGCCGGGCAGACGGCGTTCGCCCGCACCAGGAACGGGGCGAGCTCCAGCGCCAGCGACTTCGTCATCAGGCTCACACCGCCCTTGGAGGCGGTATAGACGGCGGTCTCGGGAGTCCCCACAAGGCCACAGTCGGAGCTCAGATTGATGATGCACCCCTGCGTTTTCTTGAGCTCGGGGATCGCCCGGCTGCAGCAGAAGAACGTGCCCTTGAGATTGACCGCCATGACCCGGTCCCACTCGTCCTCGGTCATCGCCTCGGTGGGCCCCTCGACCCAGAGGCCGGCGGTGTTGACCAGCACGTCGATGCGCCCCGTCTCGGAGACCGCCTCGGCCATCAGGTTCTCGACGTCGGCGACGTCGCTGACGTCGCAGGTGACGCCGTGGACGGTCGTGAGCGCGGCGAGCCGGCCGCACAGGTCCTCGAGGGCGACCGCGTTGAGGTCGCCGAGGAGGAGCGTCGCTCCCGCCTCGGCGAACCGCCGCGCGGTGGCCGCGCCGACTCCGCCGGCGGCCCCCGTCACGACCACGGTCTTGCCGTTCATGTCGAACGCCATACGCCTCCCCCTGTCGCGTACCTTGAACGGTAGTTCAATGTCGCTAGCATACAGCCGGGAGCGGCATCTCAGTAGTACAGGTCGCTCGGTCCCTTGTACTCCTGGATCGTGTTGCCGCCGTCGACCACGACGAGCTGCCCGGTGATGTAGCTGGCGTCGTCACTGCCGAGAAAGCACACCAGCTTGCCGACCTCCTCGGGATAGGCGGCGCGGCCCATCGGCGTGTTGAGGCCGCCGACGTCCTCGCCGTCCACAGTGGATCCGGTCTGGATCCAGCCCGGTCCGACCGCGTTCACGGTGACGCCGTGCTTGGCCACGTCCAGCGCCAGACCCCTCGTCATGCCGAGGACGCCCGCCTTGGCCGCACAGTAGGCGGCTTCGTCCGGATTGGCGACCACGGGGCCCGTGACCGAGCTCATGTTGACGATGCGCCCGTAGCCGCGCTCGATCATGCCGGGAACGACGCAGCGAGTCACGTTGAACTGCGTCTTGAGGTTGATGGCGATGCCGAAATCCCAGGCGTCCTCGCTGAGATCCTGGAAGGCCGTGAAGTCCTCCTCCTGGCCGAAGACGACCATGCCGGCGTTGTTGACGAGCACGTCGATGCGCCCGTGACACTCCACGACCTCAGCGACCAGGGCCCTGACCTCACTCATCTTCGTGAGATCGGCGGTGTGGGAGCTCACCGTCGCCCCCGACTCGCGCAGCGTCTCCGCGCAGGAGTGGACCGCGTCGGCTATGTCGCAGATGGCCAGCAAAGCGCCCTCCTCCGCGAACACCTTCGCCGTCGCGAACCCGATGCTGTCGGCCTTCGCGACCCCCGTTATGAGCGCGACCCTGCCCTCGACCCTGCCCTTGCGTGTCATGCTCCGCTCCCTTGACTGGACTGCGACCGGCCACCGGCCGCTGCTGTTCACCGGTATCGCGAATGCTACGCCGCGCCGGCGCGGCGCGCCATGCCTGTCCGGCGGCCTCAGCGGCGACGCGACAGCGGCATCCTGCCGAAACTCCCAGCCGCAACGAACGCGATGGGAGTTTTGGTAAAGCTCGGAGCGGATACAGCCGATGCACAGACCGGATCATGGCGACCGTGAGGGACACCCCAGGGACCAGCTGGCTACGCGTCACCGACGTAGCCGGCCTGCTCGGCGTCAGCGCCAACACCGTGCGGCGCTGGACGGACGCCGGCAGGATCGCCGCGTTCCGCAGCCCCGGCGGCCACCGCCGCTACCTTGCCGCCGACGTGCTCGCCCTCCTTCCGAACACGGAGATCGCAGGAGCGACGGTCCATCCGGGCGACTTCTCCGAGGTGCAGAGGCAGAACCACGCGCTGCGCGCTGCGCTGGCGGCGGGACTCGACGTCGCGGACCTGCTCGCCGACAAGCCGGAAGACGTCCCCGAGAAGGTCGCCCGCACCCTCCGCGACCTGACCGGCTCCGCACGCTGCGACGTCTGCGTCACGAACGGGGACCGGCTGCTTCTCGTCGCCTCGGCAGCCGGGGGAGGGGTCGCCCCGGGCGCGCCCGGGGCGACGTGGCCGACGGCGGAGCGCGTCCCCGTGGACGGCGACCCGGCCGCCGCATCCGTCGTGTGGCTGCGCGCGGGTGACCGCACGCTCGACCGGCGCGCCCGCCTCGCGCTCGAGCGACGCGGCTGCAAAGCGCTGGCCTGGATGCCGCTGACCGCGAACGGAGAGCTCGCCGGCTCCCTCGAACTGATCGACCACGACGACCGCGACCTCTCCGTCCATACCGACCTGCTCGGCTCTCTGGCGCGCATCTGCACGCAGGCGATCGGCATCGCCGCGACCTACCACGAGCTGGACGATCGCGAGAACATCGTGCGGGAGCTCACGGAGCTGTCGCGCGACGTCTCCCACACCCACGACCTCGAGCGCTTCGTCACACGCTTCGCCGGGCGCCTGTTGACGGCCGTGGACGCCGACTGCGTCGATGTGTTCCGTGCGCACGGTGGAGTGATCCGGGCTCTGGTGAGCGTCACGCATGAAGGTGCGGACACGAGCCGGCGAGGCGCCGTCCTCGACACGGCGCGCTATCCGTCCCTGGAGCGGACGCTCCTCGATCTCACTCCGCTGGCGATCAACGATCTGGGCGACCCCCGTCTCGGGCGTGGCGAGGCCGACGCGATGCGCGAGTGGGGCTACGCCAGCTCGCTCACCGTACCCCTCGTCGCCGGAGGCGAGCTCGTCGGCCTCGTCGACCTGTACGACGACGCGGAGCGCGACTGGGAAGCGGACATCGAGTTCCTCACCAGCGTGTGCCAGATCGGCGCGAGCCACCTGGACGGCACCACCCTGCTGGACGAGGCCCGGGAGCGCGCCCGGCTCGGCCAGGAGCTGCTCGAGCTCGGCGAGGACGTAGCGGCCGCAGAGGCCTCCGCCGACATCGCCGCGCGCGCGGCCGCGCGCCTGCGACGCGTGGCCGGCTGCGCCGACTGCGACATCTGGTGGTCGGAGGAGGGCTACCTCCGCTGCCTCGCCAGCGTCGACGGGGACGGCCTCGACGAGTCCGTGAGCGGCAAGCTCCTCGAGCTCGACCACTACCCGTCCACCCGCGAGGCGCTCCGCGACCGCGAGGTCCTCGTCGTCCGCAGCCTCCAAG
>CAYTRM010000277.1:0-3975 GCA_964440225.1 uncultured Thermoleophilia bacterium
CACCTGGTCGGTCTCGACCGCGTTGCGCAGCGTGCGCGCCACGTGGTCCTGCCCGACCAGTTCGGCGAAGGTCTGCGGGCGATACTCGCGGTAGAGGGAGCGCTTCATCGGACGGCTAGTCTACCCCGGTGTGAGATGAGAAAGTAGCGGCCGCGCACCCGCCGTCGAAGCGCGTTCTCCGAACGTCCTCGCCGTGCGCAAGCTCGGGCCAGGCGACCCTGCGGCACATGGAATGGCCTGCTTACCGCTGCTTCCTCCCGGACCTGACGGGGTTCGCAGGGTTCCATTGCGTAGGACCCGACCTTCAACGCCGCGACACGGCTGACTGCCTCGCGGAACGGCCCCTCGGGCGGGGATTCAGCCCCGCTGTAGCGGATTGCGGGTACAGGGCACCGCTGGCTCCCCGCCTAGCGCGACCGGGGAGGATGGTACGCCGGGCGGTCGCCAGAAGCAAACGCCGCGACGCGCCGGCGGCCGCCGAGCTCCGCGGCGCGGTCCACGGCGGCGAGCACCGCGTCCGGCGCGGTGAACTGCGGCATGTGCCCGGCGCCGGGGAGCCGCACCAGCTCGGAGTGCGGCAGTGCGTCGTGCAGCGCAATCGAGCTCGAAGGCGGCACCATGAGGTCCTGGTCGCCGACCACGACGACGACCGGCACGTCCAGTGTGGCGTAACGCGGCAGGAGGGCGCGCAGCCCCGCCTCCGCGCTCTTGCGGTCGGCGCCGTCGCTGATCAGCCGGGAGTCGTCGAGGGCGAGCGCCGGGGCGAGGCGGGCGTATCGCTCGGGCACGGCCCCCGGGTGGAAGGCGCGCCGCAGAGCCGCATCGACGAGCGGTCGGCCGAGGCGCGACCGCCCGATGCGGCCCACAGCTCGCAGCGCCGTACGCGAGCGCATCACGGCCACCACCCAGGGCGGTGGGCCTCCGAGAGGGAGGACGTAGCCCCCCAGCGTCACGACCGCGGCGACCTCGCCCGGCGCGTCGAGCGCCCAGGCGAGCGCCACCGCGGCGCCGAAGGAGTGCCCGACGAGGATCGGCCGCTCGAGTCCGAGCTCGGCGGCGGCGGCGCGGAGGATCGCTGCCTGCGCCTGCGGCGCGTTGTCGCCCGTGGGCGCACGGTCGCTGAATCCCGATCCGGGACGGTCGATGGCGACCGCCGTGTACCGTTCGGCGAGGCGGTCGCCGATCGAGAGCACGAGATCGTACACGGAGCTCTTGGCGCCGTGGATGTACACCACCGGCGGGCCGTCGCCCGAGCGCACGAAGTGGAGACGCACGCCGCGCACCGTGACCGTGTCTCCCGGAGGCGCGAGCGGGGCGGCCGGCGACGGACGGCGGGGCGGGCGGGTCATGCTGGGAGTGTGAGCCGCCGGGCGCAGTTGCAAACCGCCCGCCCGCGGCTACATTGAGAGCATGAAGGCACGGAAGTACCTGCTCGCGGCACTCGTCGTGGGGTTCGTCGCCGGCGTCGTCGCGATCGCCGTCACGCCGTTCGGTGCGCCGCGGCCCCGGCCGGCGTCGGCGCCCGCCGCGGAGTTCTCGGCGGGGCGGGCGCTCGAGGTGCTCGAGGAGATCGCCGCGGAGCCGCGCCCGCTGGGATCGGCCCACGCGGCCGAGGTGCGGGACTCGATCTACGAGCGCCTTTCGCGTCTCGGCCTGGGGCCGCACATCCAGACGGCGGCCGTCGTCTCCGCCCGCGACCCGCGAGTGGCCGGCACCGTGCACAACGTGGCGGGGCGCCTGCCCGGGCGCGACCCCTCGCGCGCCGTCCTGCTGATGGCGCACTACGACTCGGTGCCGACCGCCCCGGGCGCGGCCGACAACGGCAGCGGCGTGGCCGCGCTTCTCGAGACGGCGCGCGCCCTGCGCTCGGGTCCGCCGCCGCGCAACGACATCATCTTCCTGTTCACCGACGGCGAGGAGCGGGGGCTGCTCGGAGTGCGCGCCTTCCTGAGCGACGATTCGTGGGCCTTCGCCGCCGGCGTGGCGCTCAACTTCGACAGCGCCGGCTCCTCGTCTCCGGCGCTGATGTACGAGACCAGCCCGGGCAACGGCCTGCTCGTGCGCGAGTACGTCGCCGCGACCCTGCCCTACGCGTCGTCATTGATGTACGAGGTCTCGCGCCGCCGGCCGATCGTCAGCGACTTCCGGCCGTTCGTCGCGCGCGGCACTCCCGGCATGAGCTTCGGGATGCTGGACGGGCCGGCTCACAACCACACCGCCTACGACTCGCTGGAGAACCTCGACGCCGCCGGTCTGCAGCACACCGGCGACACGGCTCTCGCCGTGGCCCGCCGGTTCGGAGACCTCGACCTGTGGCGGCTGCACCGGCCGGACGTGGTGTACTTCGACGTCGTCGACGGGCTTGCCGTGGTCTATCCGCAGGCGGCCGCGCTGCCCCTCGTGCTTCTCGCGGCGGCGGTGTACGCGGCCGCCGTCCTCGTGGCCGCGCGCCGGCGGCTGCTCACGCGGACGGGGGTCGCCTGGTCGGTCCTTGGCACCGGGGCGAGCCTCGCGGCCTCCCTCGGCGTGATGGGTGTGGTCTGGGCGATGTACCGGACGGCCTACGAGGAACGCGCCTGGAGCGACACCGGTGTCGTCGTCAGCGATCTGTACCGGCTGGGGCTGGTGCTCCTCGCCGCCGCGGTGGTCGTCGCCGTCTACGCCGCACTGCTTCGGCGGCTGCGCGCCTGGGATCTCGCCGTGGTGGCGCTGGCCTGGTGGCTCGGCGGCGCCATCGCTCTGAGCCTGCTCGTCCCCGGCGCCGCGTACCTGCTCACGTGGCCGGCGATCGGCGGCTCCCTCGGCCTGGCCGCCGCCGCCTTCGTCGGCGAGCGCGCGACGCGCTCCTGGGCCGGCGTGCTCCCCGCGCTCGCCGGCGCGACGCCGGGCCTGCTGCTCGTCGGCTCCGCAACGCACCTCCTCCTGCTCTCTGCGGGGCTGAAGCAGGTGGTGACGGTGCTGGCCGTCTGGCTCGTCGCCGGGCTGCTGGTGCTCCCGCTCGCGACGGTGCTGCGAGCCTTCCGGGCCTGGTTGCCGGCGGCGCTGGCGGTGGCCGGCGCGGCCGTCCTGTTCGGCGTGGGGTCGGCGGTCGCGTTCGACGCCGAACACCCGAAGTTCACGAGCGTCTACTACCGCGCTTCGCCCGGGGCCCCGCCCGTGTGGCAGACCATCGACCCCCTCGACGACTACACGCGCGGCTTTCTGCGCGAGCGTCTGCGGGCGCCGTTCATGGCCTCCTACTTCCCGCACCTGCGGACGAGGGACACCCTTGTCGGCGCCGCCCCGGACTACGGCTTGGCGGCGCCCGAACTCGCCGTTCTCTCCGACGTCTCGGATGGCGACCGGAGGACGGTCAGATTCCGGCTGCGGCCGCGGCGGGACGCCGCCGTCGTCAGCCTGCTCGTGCACTCGGTGGTCGGCAACCTCACGGCGAGCGTCGAAGGGCTGCGGCTCGGGGGGCGGGACACGACGCTGCTGGACGGCACCACGGTGCGCTGGTCGTTCGACTACTACGCGCCGCCTTCCGAGGGAGTCGTCGTGGTCCTCCGCTTCGCCGCCGGCCCCTCCGTGCGGCTGCGCGCCACCGACTTCTCGTACGGCTTGCCGGCCGGCGCCGCCGGGCAGTACCCGGCCCGGCCGGTCGGCATGCTCCCCGGCCGCCTCGGCGACGGCACGATCACCGAGTCGACCCTGAGGCTGCCGGCGGCCCCGGCAGCCTCAGGGTCCGCCGACTAGAGGCGCAGGACGAGCTCCCGGACGTCCGGGTCGTCGCCGGCGCGGACGTCGAACCCGAGGTCCTCGGCGAACCGCCGCATCCCCGGGTTGGCGGCCAGTACGTGGCCCCTGATCTGGCGCACGTGACGGTCCCGAGCCGCCTGGATCAGCGCATCCATGAGCTTGCTGCCGATGCCCTTGCGCTGGTAGGCGTCGCGGATGACGATGGCGAACTCGCCCTCTTCCGCGTTGGCGGTCTCG
>CAYTRM010000278.1:0-3974 GCA_964440225.1 uncultured Thermoleophilia bacterium
GCCGTGCGCCCCTTCGTGACGACCAAGGAGTACGCGGCTGAAGTCGTCGATCTCGAGCACGCGCACGAACTCGCCGTACTTCAGCCGCGAGCTCTGTGGCGGCACGCACGTGTCGTCGACGTCGCAGATCGGCCTCTTCAAGATCACCTCGAGCCAGTCCGTGGGCGCGAACACGCGGCGTATCGAGGCGATCACGTCGGCTGCGGCCGTCGACCACTTCCGTGGCCTGGAACATGAGTGGGACGCGCTGGCCGGCGCGCTGGACGTGCGTCCCGAGCGCGTACCCGCAGCCGTCGAGAAGCTCGTCACGCAGGTGGCGGACCTGCAGAAGAAGCTCAAGGCGGCGGAGAGCGGCGAGCGGCGCGACCTCGCCGGCGAGCTGCTCGCCGGCGCCGTCGAGGTGGAGGGTCTCGCCGTGGTGGCCGCTTCGCCCGAGGTGGACGCGGCCGATGAGCTGCTCGCGCTCGCCGACGAGTTGCGCGCCAGGCGCCCGGACTCGGTGCTGCTCCTCGTGGCGGCCGTCGAGGGTCGGGTGGCCGCCGTGGTCGCGGCAGCCGACGCGGCCGTGGGGCGCGGCGTCAAGGCCGGCGACGTGATGAAGGCGATGCTGCCGGCGATCGGCGGCAAGGGCGGCGGCAAGCCCACGCTGGCCCGCGGCGGCGGCCCCGACGTCGCCGGCATCCCGGAGGCGCTCGAGGCCGGGACGGCGGCGGTCCGGAGCGTCCTGGGCGGCTGAGTGAAGGTCCTCGCCCTGGACCACGGCGCGGTGCGCACCGGCGTCGCCGTCTCCGACGAGACCGGGACCCTGGCGCGGCCGCTCACGGTGGTCGAACGCGTCGGTACCGAAGCCGGTTTCGCCGCGCTTCTGGCGCTTGTGGAGGCGGAGGATCCCGGGCGCGTCGTGGTAGGCTTGCCTTTATCGCTCGACGGTGGCGAGCATGGGCAGGCGCGCCTGGCCCGGGCCTTCGCGGACCGGCTGGCCGCCGCCCTCGACGTCCCCGTCGATCTGTTCGACGAGCGCTTCACGACCAGGCTCGCCGACCAGCGCGGTGGGGCCGCGGCACGCGACGCGCGCGCGGCGGCCACGCTGCTCGAGGACTACCTCAGGATGGCGGATGACCACATATCGTGAGGACGAGGGCGCGCCGCAGGCGCGCCGCTCCGTCTACCAGTCGGAGATGTCGTTCGTCGGCGACGATCCCGGGTTCGCCCGCCGCGAATCCGGCCGGCGCGGCTCCGGCAGGCGGCGCCGGCGCGGCAGGATGCTGGGGTACCTCCTCGTCGCGATCCTCTCCCTGGTCCTCGGTCTCGGCGTCGGGTACGCTCGCGCCTACTTCTCGGACGGGGAGGTCGGCGGCACGGTCACCGTCGTCGTCAAGGAGGGCGAGAACCTCAGCAGCATCGCCGCCCAGCTCGAGGAGAAGGGCGTCGTCAAGCACGCGCGCGCGTTCGTGATCAGGGCGGAGTCCGACGGCTACGCCACGCGCTTCATGCCCGGCACGTACACCGTACGCGTCAACGAGCCGTACCCCGAGCTGGTCGCCAAGCTCCTCAAGGGGGTCAAGCCGCCGGTGGTCAAGGTCTCGATCCCCGAGGGGACGACGCTCGAGCAGGCGGCGGCCATCGTCGCCGAAGAGGTCCCCTCGATCACCGTGGGCAAGTACCTCACCGCGGCGCGCGACGACCCTCAGCCGTTCGCGTTGCAGGGCTACAAGAAGGGCGCGACGCTGGAGGGCATGCTCTTCCCGGCCACCTACGAGGTGGACCCGAAGGCCAAGGCCAGGAGCGTGGTCGGAGCGCAGATCGACGCGTTCACGGCGAACTTCGACCCGATCGAGATGTCGCGCGCGAAGGCGGCGAACCTGACCGAGTACGACGTGGTGATCATCGCCTCGATGATCGACCGAGAGGCCATGGTCGCGGCGGAGCGCCCCGTGGTGGCCGCGGTCATCTGGAACCGTCTCCGCAAGGGCATGCTCCTGCAGATCGACGCCACCATCCAGTACGCCCTCGGCGAGACCAAGCCGCTGCTCACGTTCGACGACCTCGAGATCGACTCGCCGTACAACACGTACAAGCACGAGGGCCTGCCGCCGACGCCCATCTCCAATCCCGGCAAGGCGGCGCTCAGAGCGGCGGCCGACCCGGCGGACGTCGACTTCCTCTACTACGTCGCCCGCAACGACGGCACCGGGCGCCATTACTTCTCCACGTCCTACGACCAGTTCCTGGCCGACCAGGCGAAGGCCAACGCCAACGCCGACTGAGCCGCCGCCGGGCAGGAGCGTGACCGGGCGCGGCTAATGTTAGGAGGCGCCCGGCGCGGTCCGGCGCGGAACCGAGGGGGCCACCACGGTCACGGGCACCACACAGGTCATCGGCATCATCGGCGACCCCGTCGCGCACTCGCTGTCGCCGCGGCTCCACAACGCCGCCTTCGAGGCGCTGGGGCTCGACTACGTCTACGTGCCCTTCCCGGTCCGCGCCGCCGACGTCGGCGGCGCGGTGCGGGGCCTCGCGGCCCTGGGCTGCCGCGGCGCCAACGTCACCATCCCGCACAAGGGCGCCGTCCTTCCCTATCTGGATGAGGTGACCGGGGACGCACGGCTCGTGGAGGCCGTGAACACCATCGTCGTGGACGGTGGCCGGCTGCGCGGGTCCAACACCGACGTCGAAGGCGTGCGAGGCGCCCTCATCGAGGTCGCGGGAGTGTCGCTCCGCGGCGAGCCGGCGCTGATCCTCGGCGCCGGGGGCGCGGCGCGGGCGGCGGCGCTGGCCCTCGCCCGCATGGGCACGGCGCTCACGATCGTCAATCGGAGCCCCGGACCGGCGGCTCGTCTTGTGGAACTGATGGCGGCCGCCGCTCCCGGGACCGCCTGCCGGTGGCAGGCGTTGTCTTCTCTGACGGCCGCCGACGTCGCCGCGCACCGGGTCATCGTCAACGCGACGTCGCTGGGGATGCCGGGCGAAGGTAAAGTCCCTGCGCCGCTGGCCGATACTGTAACGGCGGGGCAAATCGTCTTCGACGCGGTATACACCGCAGCGCCGACCGACTTGCTCGCTGCGGCGCAGGCTCGCGGGGCCACGGTGGTCGACGGTCTCGAGATGCTCGTGAGGCAGGCCGCCGAGGCGTTCACGCTGTGGACCGGTGTGCCGGCGCCGCTGGAAGTGATGCGACATGCAGTTGGACGATGACAGAGTCACCCACAGTACCGACAGAGGCATTCTGACCGGCGACGGAGGAGACGAGCTGGAACCGATGATGGGATCGGTTGAACGACCCCCGGACGCGGCCTCACTGGCCGCCGCCGCCGACGACGCTGTGGACGACTTCCTCCTGGAGGAGGCGAGCCCGGCCGGCGGGAACGGGAAGCCGGTCGCCGCGCCGCCGCCCCAGAGTGAGGAGCCTCACGCGGTGACGGCCGAGGATGCGCTCGAGAACATCGTGCGCAGCGAGCGCACCAGCAAGCTTCGCCTCGGCGACATCCTGAAGGATATGGGCCTCGTGACCGAGGAGCAGATCACGCACGCGCTCTCTCGGCAGAAGGAGACGCGCAAGCGCCTCGGCCAGCTCCTGCTCGAGGACGGGATCGTCACGCAACTGGACCTGAGCAAGGCGCTCGCGAGTAAGTTCGGCGTCAGCTTCCTCGATCTAACGGCGACCCGCTTCGACGGCGCCGCCACCGCCTACATCGACGAGAAGCTGGCGCGCCGGTACGGGGCGCTGCCGGTGCGCTTCCTCGACGACGGCACGCTGCTGGTGGCGATGGTCGACCCGCAGAACCTCCAGGCCCGCGACGACCTCGCGATCATCACCGGGTTCCAGATCCAGCCGGCCATCGCGAGCGAGGAGGACGTGTACTCGGCCATCGCGCGCATCTACCGCTCCAGAGCCGACGTCGGCGAGAACGCCGACGACCGGGCGCACGCGGAGATGGAGGAGGAGTCGCTCACCGACGTCCGCGACGCGACCG
>CAYTRM010000279.1:0-3972 GCA_964440225.1 uncultured Thermoleophilia bacterium
CTGCTCGGCGACCCCGGCGACGCCTCGGCCCACGGCGGCAACCTCGTGCTCGAGGCGTCTCCCGCGCTCCTGGACGACATCGTCTACATCAGTTCCGGCTCGGGTCACGTCTACGGGATGCGGCGCAGCGACCTCAAGGTCGTGTGGGACTACCGCACGGGCTCCGACCTCGACGGGACCCCCGTCCCCACCAGCGCCGGCAAGCTGCTCGTGGCGATCGAGAAGCAGTACATCTCGGGGCACGGCGGCGTCATGATGCTCGACCCGAAGATGTCACCCTCCAAGGCGCCGGTCTGGTTCTTCCCCACCGGCGACCGCAAGCTGGCAGACTGGCAGGGCGGCGTGATCGGGTCGGTGGCCGTCAACGACACCTACGACCCGTGGGGCCGCCGCCCCCGCCTCGCCGCCTTCAGCGCGATCGACGGCAACCTCTACGTCGTGTCGCAGAACCGGATGTCGGGCAGCGCTCCGGGGCCCAACGGCGACGGGCCGTACCCCATGCCGAAGCTCGTCGCGAAGTTCCCCATCGGCGGCGCGATCTCGACCCCCATCATGGTCGACGACTGCATCGTGGCGGCCGGCTACGACAACAAGGTGCACCTGTACGAGATCCGGTACAAGGAGTCGAAGAAGGGCGCCGCCGAGGCGCTCCGGAGCCCGAACGGCGACTGGTTCAAGGTCACCGTCAAGGAGACGGACGCCTTCGCCGGCGGCGGCGCCTTCGAGAGCACGCCGGTGATGTGGAAGGGCCGCGTCTTCATCGGCTCGCGCGACGGCTCGCTCTACTGCATCGGGGAGCGCTGACGCGAGCCCGCGGGCGACGGCGCGGTGACGTTTGACGGGACGGCATCCGCGGGCAGACCCCCCGCGTATGAGGCGGGCGCCCGCGCCCCACTGTGGCGCCCGCGACTCGCAGCCCGGCATCCGTCATCCGAGGAGGTACCGTCATGGCCGACGCACCACGCCGCGCCGACGCCGTCTGGACCGGCTCGCTCGCCCAGGGGTCCGGAGAAGTGTCGCTCGTCACCAGCGGAGCGGCAGGACCGCTCCCGGTCACCTGGGCGTCGCGCACCGAGCGGTCCAACGGCAAGACCAGCCCTGAGGAGCTCGTCGCCGCGGCCCACGCCGGCTGCTACTCGATGGCCCTCTCCCACACCCTCACCGAGGCCGGTACGCCGCCCGACAAGCTCGAGACCAGCGTCACTGTGACCTTCAAGGAGATCGAGGGCGGGTGGAAGGTCGGCTCGTCGGCGATCGTCGTGAAGGGGACCGTCCCGGGCGTCGATGAGGCCGCCTTCAAGGCGGCGGCCGCCGCGGCCAAGGACGGCTGCCCCATCAGCGGCGCTCTCAAGGGCAACGTCGAGCTGAGCGTCGAGGCGACGCTGGCGTAGGTCCGCTGCTCGCCGCGCACGATCAGGCAGGCGCTGAGTTCACGATCACGGGCAGCTTGCCTTGCCAGGCGGCCCACGCCTCGGTGTCCGTCGCCAGCTCGCACATGAAGTGCGCGACGTTGGCCCTGTTCGTCTCGCCGGGACGGAACAGGCTGTCCACCAGTGCTCCGTGCACCGCGTACTCGGTGACGTCGCCGTCCTTCAGCGTGTCGGGACGGACGGCCACCCACTGCGCGCGCGGATCGGCGGGCTCGACGACGTCGTGAAGGAAGTCGGCGGCGCGCTGGTTGTCCCGCGCCGGAGGGACGAGGCCGCGCAGCAGCCAGAGGACCGCCCGCTCGAGCCCTCCGCGGCGCGTGTCCGCGTCGCCGGGGCGATTGACGGAGACACTGCTCATCAGGACGAGCCTCACCGGCTGCGCGGGCCGCAGCTCCCGGAGCGCCCGGTACACCCTCTCGACGGACCGCGTGACCAGGTCGCGCGGCTTCCCGAAGACTCCCTGCGCGCTGATGGTGTGGCCGAGACAGGAGATCACGACGTCGCAGCCGTCGACCTGCCCTTTGACCTGTTCGTCACTGAGGGAGAGCAGGTCGGCCTCGACGACCGTCAGTCGCGGGTCGTCCGCGACGCCCGCCGGCAGCCGCTCGGCCGACCGGACCAGGGCGCGCACGTGGACGCCGCGGTCCAGAAGCTGCCGCAAGACGCGGCCGCCGGTCCGCCCGGTGCCGCCGAGGAGCAGCACCGTCTGCTCGGCGTGAGTCGCGAAGAGGTCCATCACTTCTCCTTCGGATACTGGAACACGTCGTCGAGCGGGACGTCGAATACCCGCGCGATCTGGAAGGCCATCTCGAGCGACGGCGAGTAGCGGCCCTGCTCGATGGCGATGACGGTCTGGCGCGTGACGCCCACCTTGTCGGCGAGCTCGGCCTGCGTCATCTCGCCGGCGGCGAAGCGGAGCGCCCGGATGCGGTTGGTGACCCTGGTCGGCTTGCCCATCGTCAGAAGCCCCTGTGGTAGGAGACGATCTTGACGACAGATCCGACCAGCGTACCGACGACGAACGAGAGGTAGAGCGCGCCGGCGATCCAGAAGTACTCGTACTCGAGCATCGTGAGGGCGAGCACCCCGACCATGCCGACGGAGGAGACGTAGAAGCCGATCAGGTCGCCGTGACGGCTGATCTGCTTGTCCCGCTCGTCCTTGCGGTCGATCTCGCCGGAGGCGGACCTGCCGCGCAACTCGGCCGAGATGCCGGTGCCGATGCCCGTCAGGATCGCCCCGACGATAGTCAGGACGATCGACGTCCCGATGGCGATGAGGAGCGGCCACTGGTACGAGATGTCGGCCGCCGACGTGTCACCCAGCCGGCCCAGCATGATCGCGAAGTACGCCACGGGGACGATCACCGTGACCACCGCGTTGACCCACGAGATCTTCTCTTCGAACGGCATCACGATCGCCTCCTTGCTGCGAGCCGCCCCTACTGAGTGGGCTGCTCATGATGTCAGGAATGTTTGACATGACGTACTGTAAAGCGATGCAGACATGATGTCAAGTTTTCTTTACTTCTTCGGGCGCGGGCCGTTCCCGGAAGGCGCGTTGAGCAGGGCGGAGACGAGGCCGGCGGGCGCAGCCGGCCCGGCCGGACGGGGCTAGAGGCCGAGCGCCGCCGGCAACTCGGCCAGCGACTCGATGCGCGGCACGGGCGCGCCGGCGGCGCGCCCCGCACGGTCGAGCAGGATGGCGCCGCAGCCGCAGGCGACGGCGCCTTGCACGTCGTCCTCCACGCTGTCCCCGACCATGACCGCGTCGCCGGGCGCGACGCGGAGTAGCCCGAGCAGGGCGGAGAACATACGCGGGGCCGGCTTCACGGCACCGGTCTCGGCGCTGGAGACGGCGGCGTCCATGTACTCGTCGAGGGCGAAGTGCGCCACTGCCTCCTCGAGGCTGTGGCCGAGCGCGTTGGACAGCAGCGCCATGCGCACGCCGGCGGCGCGGAGTGCGTCGAGACAAGGCAGCACGTCGTCGTACAGACCGAAGTTCTCCGCCCTCGACCACGCGCCGACGATCGCGGCGGCGGCCCTCTCGACGCCGTCCGCCGGGCCGCCTCCGAGAGCCTCGATGATCGCGTGCGCGATGATCGGCAGCAGGTCGTCGTCGTGGACCAGCCCGGTCTCCTCGCGGCGCTCGGCCGCCGCCTTGTACGCGGCGCGCTCCGCCTGCGGCCAGCGCGCCGCGTCCAGATCGAGGCCGAAGCGGGCGCCGGTGCGAACGTAGCCGGCCGCCTCGAACTGGTCGCTCGGGCGCAGCAGCGTGTAGTCGAGGTCGAACACGACGACCTCGGGTGTCGGCAGGGGCAGCGTCGAGTCGTTCACGGGAATCCCTCGGTCGGCGGATCGACTGTCGTCGAGTACGCCGGTCATTCTACGTCGCCGGCAGGCGGGGACGCCGCCGGCACACTGTGGTCCTTGAAGAACTTGACGGCGCCAAGCACGATGACGGGGCCCATCGTGAAGGTGCCGATGAGCGCGGCCTGCTCGATGCCCGGATCCAGCCAGCTCATCTCGAGAAGGGCGCCGAG
>CAYTRM010000280.1:0-3941 GCA_964440225.1 uncultured Thermoleophilia bacterium
GCCTTCTGCCCGCCCTCGGATTTGGCGATCTCGATGATGAGCGCGGCGTTGGCCCGCTGCGCGGCCTTGAGCGCCCCGCGGATGACGAAGGAGTTGCGCCCGTTCGCGGCCATCGCGATGGCCTTGCCCTTGGCCCGCATCGCCCGGTCGACGACCTTGCCGCTGACGAGCAGCGCCTTGGAGTTCGGGAACAGGGCCTTGATGGTGGGTGGCCGACCCACCTGGAGGGCTCTCTCGAGGTTCTCTGCGTGCGCCATGAACGTCTCCTTCAGGGGGGTATGGGGTTCACCATAGGGGATTCTACCGAATCTGGCCCGCGAATATGCACACGATTGACCGAAAAGGCTCAGGGAAGCACAGGTCGCGTTGTGTCCGCCGGTCGCACGAGGGCCGCCGAGCGCGCGAGACCGTGCGTACGCGCGTCCGCGCGGGAGGGGAGGGTGGAGCCGACGCCCGGAATCGAACCGGGGACCCCTTCATTACGAGTGAAGTGCTCTGCCAGCTGAGCTACGTCGGCTCGGGTGAAGCCTTGGCATTCTAGGGCACGGCGGGCTCCGGCGCAAAGCGGGCGGTGGCCTGCCGGGCCGCCGCCGGCCGGGCGCCTCGTGGGCGAACGAGGAGTCTCGGGCGGCCGCCGCTCAGGTGCGCGGGGCGTACCGCTTGTGCAGCATGAGGCCGTTGCCGTCGGGGTCGGCGAACAGGGCCATGTGGCAGACGCCGGTGTCGAAGGTGTCGCCCATGAACTCGATGCCCCTCTTCTCGAGGGCGGCTCTGGCCGCGGCCACGTCGTCGACGTGCAGGGCGATGTGGCCGGCTGTCTGCGGAGCGAACGGCATGCCCATCTCCTCGGGCACCCAGATGCCGAAACACGTGTCGCCGACCCAGAACTCGAACTCGGCCCGGTCGTCGGGGCGAAGGCCGAGCGTCTCGACGTAGAACGATCGCGAGCGTGCGGCGTCCGTGGACGGCACGGCGACGAAGTCGAGCGAGCGGATGAGCGGTTCCACGGCGGACCTCCTGCGGAGAAAACGAACATATGTTCGACCCTGGCAGAGGCGCCACAGGCGGGCAAGAGCCCCCCGGCGAAGCGGCCTGATTGCCGCCCTCGGGTCCACACCCTAGAATACGCTCGTAAGGAGCACCAAGGTCGGGGGTGGGCGGAGCCCGTACCCGCGACCGAGGCAAGGGGATGCGTGTGAGCGGCCCGCCAGCCGAGATCCGGGTACTGCTCGTCGACGACCATGCCATCGAACGCCAGGGTGTGCGGGCGCTGCTCGAGGCGCAGCCGGACATCACCGTGGTCGCCGAGGCCGCCGACGGCCTCGAGGCGCTGCCTCTCGTCGGTTCATGCGACCCCGACGTCATCGTCACCGAGACGATCATGCCGCGCATGAACGGCCTCGAGCTCACCGGCCAGCTGTTGCGGCGCTACCCGTATCTCAAGATCGTCGTCCTCACGCGCAACGACCGCCAGGACTGCCTGCTCCGTCTGGTACAGGCCGGCGCCGGAGGCTATCTGCTCAAGACGGTCGACAGGGAGGACCTGATAGCCGCCGTGCGCGCCGTCGTGGGCGGCGGCCGCGTCCTGCAGCCGAAGGGGCTCGAGACCGTGCTCGAGGACTACCTGCACAGGGTCCGCGAGCCGTCCGCGCCGCGCGCGGCCACCGAGCTCACCGCGCGCGAGCGCGAGGTGCTCAAGCTCATCGCCGAAGGCAACACCAACCAGGACGTCGCCGATCTGCTGTGCCTCAGCCGCAAGACGGTCGAGACGCACCGCGGCAACATCATGGAGAAGCTCGACCTGCACAAGGTCACCGACCTCGTCAGATACGCCATCCGCGAAGGGCTCGTGAGCCTCGACTGAGCTCCCCGCGCCGCCGGGCGCGGTTCACGACTCCAGCAGCGCCTGCACCTCCGCGCCGATCTCCGCCGCCAGCCCGGGGTAGGCCGCCTGCAACTCCGGCGTGAGCTCCTCCGAGAACGACAGGTTGTCGCTGATCTCGACCGCGAAGACGTGGTTCTCGGCCTCGGCCGGCACGCGGTGGCCCATGCGCCGGCCGAGCTCGAGCGCCGTCGCGAAGTTGGCGTCGTGGACGTTGGCGAGGTTCATGGTCTCGCGCAGCGAGCGCCCGTCGAAGCGGTACCAGGTCCCGGGGCGCCCGCCGGTCGTCTTGATCGAGTCGAGGACGACGAGCCGGTCGTAGCCGGTGACGAGGTCGAGGAGGTTGAGCCCGCCGACGCAGCACTCCTCGATCACGTCGACGCCGTCGCGCGGTCCGAGCTTCTCGTGAAGGTCTCTGGCGAGGCGGATGCCGACGGCGTCGTCGCAGAGGATGGGGTTGCCCATCCCGACGATCAGCGTCTTCAGGGGGTCGCGTGCCTTCACGGCGGCGGCCTCAGCAGTTCCGCCGGAAGGTGTGCGTGACCGCGCCGCCGCGGTGGACCCGCACCTGCATCGGCAGCTGGCCCGGCAGGCTGTGCGTGGCGCAGCTGTAGCAGGGGTCGAAGGCGCGGAAGGCCATCTCGATCATGTTGAGGATGCCCTGGTCGGGCTCCTTGCCCGGCTGGATCAGGGCGGACGCGACCTTCTTGGTGACCATCTGGATCGGGGCGTTGTTGTTGGTCGTGCCGACGATGAGGTTGGCGCTCGTGCACATGGCGTTCTCGTCGCAGGTGTAGTGGTGGGTGAGCGTGCCGCGCATGGCCTCGATGATGCCGAAGCCCTCGCCGGTGACCCGGTCGGGCACCACACGGACCTCCGTCCCGGTGATCTCCGGGTCGGCGCAGTAGCGCTGCAGCGTCTCCGCGTTCTGGACCATCTCGACGAGTCGCGCCCAGTGGTTGGCGAGAAGCGCCCGCGATGGGCGGCCGCCGATGGTCGTGAACATCTCGTCGTAGGCCTCCTGGGCCCTGGGCGTGGCCATGCGGTCGGCGACGTTGAGGCGCGCGAGCGGCGTCGCGCAGTAGAGGCTCGTGTCGATGCCTTCGACGAAGCCCTTCCATCCGCGCTGCTTCAGGTACGGGAACTTGAGGTAGGTCCACGACTCCACGTGCTCGGCGACGAAATCGGCGTACTCGTGCGGGGAGTAGCGGCAGATCTCGTTGCCCTCGAAGTCGACGACGCGCACCTGGCCGTCGTAGAAGTTGGGGGCGTTGTGCTCGTCGACGAGGCCCATGTTGTGCACGTCGAGCGTGTAAGGACCGTTGAGGATGATGTCGACGTAGGCGTCGCTGCCGAGCACGACGTCGCGGAAGAGCTGCAGCGAGAACTGGGTGAAGTCGTAGAGCTCGTCGACCCAGGGCTTGATCTGCTCGAGCTCCTCGGGCTTGAGGCCCTTGGCGACGCCGCCGGGCAGGCACCAGATGTCCTGGGTGTTGCGCCCGCCGATGATGCGCTGGATCTCCTGCGCCTTGCCGCGGGCGCCGATGACCGCGCCGCCTATCTCGAGCCCGACCTTGTGGACGACGCCGAGGATGTTGCGGGTGGCGGGGTCGGCGTCGGGCCCGAGCACGAAGTCGGGGGCGGCGAGGGCGTAGAAGTGGGCGATGTGGCTGTGGATGAAGTGCGCCTGGTAGTACATGTCGCGCAGCTTGTGCGCGAGCGGCGCGACCTGGCCGCCGAAGCAGCCGTCCACAGCCTTGGCGCTGGCCATGTGGTGGCTCGCCGGGCAGACGCCGCAGATGCGCGTGACGATGCGCGGCAGCTCCTCGATGGGCCGGCCGACGACGAAGCGCTCGAAGCCGCGCAGCTCGGGGATCTGGAAGAAGGTGTCTTCCACGGCGCCCTCGTCCGTCAGGTAGATCTCGATCTTGCCGTGGCCCTCGAGCCGCGTGATCGGGTCGATGCTGATCTTCCTGGTCATTGCCGGTGGCTCCTTTGCAGCGGTGACGACGGGACGCTGTACCGGTTCGCCAGGCTCGTGAAGTCGGGGAGCGTGTCG
>CAYTRM010000281.1:0-3941 GCA_964440225.1 uncultured Thermoleophilia bacterium
GCTTCTCGCCGACGACGCTGCCCATGCTGCTGCCCATGAAGCCGCTGTCCATGACGGCGAGGACGCACGGCGTGCCGTCGATGCTCGCCGTACCGGTGACGATCGCCTCGCTCAGACCGGTCTTGGCCTGCGCCTCGCGGACGCGCTCCGGGTACTTCTGGATATCGGTGAAATCGAGCGGGTCGAGCGTCGTGACCATCGTCCACAGCTCGCGAAAGGTGCTCTCGTCCGTGAGCTGCCGGATGCGTTCACGGGCGCCGATGCGGACGTGGTGGGCGCAGTGCGGGCACACCATCAGGTTGTCGCGTACCTCGCGGTTCCTCGCCCCCTCGCCGCAGGAGGGGCAGACCCACTCGGGCTTCGCGGGCTCGCCGTTGCGACGCTCGATCTCGACGGTGACGTTCATGGGTGAGTGAGTGCCCTCATCGGGGGCGAGTCACGACGACGGCCTCAGCCGTCGTAGCGGCGGAAGACGAGGGCGACGTTGTGCCCGCCGAACCCGAAGCTGTTGCTGGCGGCAACGTCGACCTTCTGGAACCGCGACTCGAGCGGCACGTAGTCGAGGTCGCACTCCGGGTCGGGGTCGGTCAGGTTCATCGTCGGGGGGATCAGGCTGTTGACCATCGTGAGGACCGTGGCGACCGCCTCGATGGCTCCGGCGGCGCCGAGGCAGTGGCCGATCATCGACTTGTTCGACGAGATGGCGACCTCGTACGCGTGGTCTCCGAGCGCCTGCTTGATGGCGCGACTCTCGGCGACGTCGCCGGCGCCGGTCGCGGTGCCGTGCGCGTTCACGTAGTCGACCGCGTCCGGCTCGATCCCGGCCTCCGCGAGCGCCATGCGGACGGCACGGGCCTGAGACTCGCCGCTCTCGTCCGGCAGGGTCATGTGGAAGGCGTCGCTGCTCATCCCGCTGCCCGCCAGCTCGGCGTAGATGCGGGCGCCCCGAGCTTTGGCGTGCCCGAGCTCCTCGAGCACGAGACAGCCGGAGCCCTCGCCGACGACGAAGCCGTCACGACCGGCGTCGAACGGCCGGGACGCGTGCTGGGGATCGTCGTTGCGCGTGCTCAAGGCGCGCGCCGCCGCGAACCCGGAGATGCCGACCGGGCTGATCGGCGCCTCGCTGCCGCCGGCGAACATGACGTCGGCGTCGCCGTGGCGGATGATCCGCGCGGCGTAGCCGATCGCGTCGGACCCGGCGGCGCAGGCGGTGCAGGTCGCGCTCAGCGGGCCCTTCGTGCCCAGCTCCAGCGAGACGTGCGCCGCGCCCATGTTGGGGATCATCATCGGGACCAGCAGGGGATTGGTGCGGTCGGGACCCTGATGGAGCAGCTTGTCGGTCTCGGTGTGCAGGGTCTGGAGGCCACCGACGCCGCTGCCGACGACCGCGCCGACCCTGTCCGACTCGGGGCGGGCGTCGAAGCCCGCGTCGGCCGCCGCGTCCTTCGCGGCCGCGACGGCATAGCGACTGAAGAGGTCCAGCCTGCGCACCTTACGCTTGTCGATGTACGCCTCGGCGTCGAAGTCCTTGACCTCGGCGGCGATGTGGACCTTGTAGCCGGTCGTGTCGAAGCGGGTGATCTCGCCCACGCCGGACTCGCCGGCGATGAGGCGGCGCCAGAAGGTGTCGACGTCGTTACCGAGCGGCGAGATCACGCCGAGACCGGTGACGACGACTCTGCGATTCTGTGCCAGTGCGCGTTCCACGAGTCTCCCGTCAGATTCCGAGGCCGCCGTCGACGGGCAGGACGACGCCCGTGAGGAACCGCGCCTGCGGCGAGGCCAGGTAGACGACCGCGGCGGCGACGTCTTCGGTCGTCCCGATGCTCTTGAGTGGTGTCGCGTCGACGATCATCTGCCTCGTCTCTTCCGGCAACGCCTGGGTCATCGGTGTGTCTATGTAGCCGGGAGCGATGGCGTTGACGCGCACGCCGCGCGCGCCGAGCTCCTTGGCCAGCGACTTGGTGAGACCGATGATCCCCGCCTTCGCCGCGGCATAGTTCGCCTGGCCCGCGTTCCCGCGACGACCCACCACGCTGGAGAGATTGATGATACAGCCGGTCCGGCGGCGGAACATCCTGCGCGCCGCCGCCTTGCCGACCAGGAAGGTCCCGCGCAGGTGGGTCGCGATCACCGCGTCGAAGTCCGCCGGGTCCATCATCATCGCGACGTTGTCGCGGGTGATGCCGGCGTTGTTGACGACGATGCCGAGTGGTCCGAGCTCCTTCTCGGCGCGCTCGACCATGCTGTTCACCTGCTCCTCGTCGGAGACGTCGCCCATGACGACGAGCCCCCTGCGCCCGAGCGCCTCGACCTCGGCGACGACGGCCGCGCAGGCCGCCTCGTCCGCGAAGTCGTTGACGGCCACGTCGGCGCCGGCGGACGCGAGGGCGAGGGCGATACCGCGGCCGATACCGCGGCCGGCGCCGGTCACGAGGGCCGTCGCGCCGGTCAAGTCCAGTTCTACTGTCACGCGTCCTCCAGATAACGGCCGTCGTCGCGGAGCGCCTGCAGCGTCTCCAGGTCGGAGACGCGAGCGGTCTGCGCTCGTGGCTCGATGCGCTTGACGAGGCCGGTGAGCACCGCGCCCGGGCCGACCTCCAAGTACGAATCATAACCTGCTGCAAACAAGGTGTTCACCGACTGGCTGAAGCGGACGGGTGAGACGAGCTGCCGCTGCAGGAGATCGGGGAACGAATCGGTCTCGAAGTCGACGCTGCAGCCCGAGAAGAACGCGGGGTCCGGCGTACTCCATTCGGTGCGCTCGAACTCCTCCCGCAGCGGTTCGAGCGCCGACTCCACGAGCGGCGAGTGGAAGGCCCCGCTCACGGCCAGCGGGATCACACGCTTGGCGCCGGCCGCCTTGGCTTTGTCGGCCAGCTCCTCCAGCGAGGCCACGTGGCCGCTCACGACGACCTGGCCGGGACTGTTGAAGTTGGCCGGCCAGACGCCGTCCTGCTCGGCGCAGAGCGCCTCGACGACGGCGTCGTCCAGCCCGATGATCGCCGACATGCCGCCCGGCGTGGCCTCGGCGGCGCGCAGCATCTCCTGACCGCGCCGGCGCACGATACGGAGGGCGTCGACGAAGTCCACCGCGCCGGTCGCGACCAGCGCCGAGAACTCGCCGAGACTGTGACCGATGGCGACGTCGAAGCGCAGGCCCTCGCCGCGCAGCACGCGGTACATGCCGACGGCCGCAGCCAGAAGCGCCGGCTGCGTGAAGTCGGTGCGCGAGAGCTGGTCCGCGGGGCCCTCGGAGCAGAGACACTCGAGGTCGTAGCCGAGTACGCCCGAGGCTTCCGCGTAGGTCTGGCGCATCGCGGGGTGAACGGCCATGAGGTCACAGCCCATACCGATGGCCTGCGAACCCTGGCCGGGGAACATGACGACGAGTCTCTCCACGGCGGGCTCTACAGCTCCCACTTGGTGAGGCACGAGCCCCACGTGAGCCCCGCGCCGAAGCCCGCCAGGAGCAGCGTGTCGCCCTTCTTGAGGCGCCCGTTCTCGCTCGCCTCATGCAGGCAGATGGGGATCGACGCGCACGACGTGTTGCCGTAGCGGTCGAGGTTGGCGAACACCTGGCCCTCGCGCATGCCCAGCCGGCGGGACGCCGACTCGATGATGCGGATGTTGGCCTGATGCGGTACGAACAGGTCCACGTCCTCCACCCCGATCTGGGCGTCGTCGAGCACCTTGCGGCACGACTCGGCGACCGTGCGCGTCGCGAACTTGAACACCTCGCTGCCGCTCATGTGCATCGCGTGCTCGTGGTCGCGTACCGTCTCGAAGGTGGCCGGCATGCGGCTGCCGCCGGCCGGCACGAGGAGGTCCGCGGCGCCGGAGCCGTCGTTGCCGAGATCGAAGCTGAAGATGCTGCCGTTGTCCGTAGGCTGGACGAGCACCGCGCCGGCGCCGTCGCCGAAGAGCACGCAGGTGCTGCG
>CAYTRM010000282.1:0-3927 GCA_964440225.1 uncultured Thermoleophilia bacterium
CATGCCCGCGCCGACGATAAGGACCTTCATCTGCTCGTCTCCCTCCTCATGACCGGCGACCCTGGCGGCTGGCGCCGGGTGCGGCGGACGTCCACTGACGTTCAGGTTCTACCAGATGGAGCAAGGGGAGACAAGCGTTGGGGCGACGATTCTCGTAGAATCGCCCCCCCAACGCGGCGGGAGTCGTGCGATAGAGGCGGTATTCAACCGGCTTTCGTGCCGCACTCGTTGCAGAACTTCGCCCCGGGCTGCAGCTTGGCGCCGCACTGCGTGCAGTGCTGCGCGGACTTGAGGTCGGCCCCGCACTCGGCGCAGAACTTGGCGTTCGTCGCCTGCGGCGCGCCGCACTTGGGGCAGGAGGCCGTGATCCCCTCCCGCCAGTCGGCCTCGGTGAGGTGCTTGTCCTCCTCGGCCATCTTGGCGTGCGCCCACACCTCCTCGACGGACTTGTCGGCCTGGGCGGCCGCCATCTCCACGCCGAGGTCGGGGGCGCACTGTTTGCAGAGGCCCTTCTTCTCGTTCCAGCACTGTTCACGGCACATCCAGGAGCTGCAGCGCGGGCACTGGACGAACTTGGGACGGATCTCTTCGGCCGCCTTCCTGAACGCCTTGTCGCTCGCCTTCTCCCACGCGGCCGACTTGGCGCGCTGGGCGACGTCCGCCGCCTGCCCGAAGAAGCCGCCGAGCAGGCCGCTCGCCCCGTCGAGCACGTTCGTCGCGGCACTCAGCTCGAAGGTGTCGAACTCGGTGCGAAAGCCGTTGCCGCAGCGGTCGCAGCGGAACTCGAACTGAAAGCCGTTATCGGTGCTGAGGTCGCCGTAGTTGCTGGTGAACTCGATCTCTCCCGCCATCTGCCGAAGCCTCCGATCCGGGGTCGCGCGACCCCGAGTGCCTACGCGGTCCGCGCACGAGTATACGCCCGGCATGGTAGAACTAGCGGTACGGCACGAAGAGACCGACGGAGGCGAGGACCGTGCACGAACTCGGCATCACCCAGGGGATCATCGACAGGGCGCGAGAGGCCGCCGTCGCGAACCACGCCACCAAGGTCACGGATGTCTTTCTCGTCATGACGCCGGCCGCCGACTTCACCCAGGACTCGATCGAGATGTACTTCGAGATGCTCACCAGCGAGGACGAGATGTTCAAGGGCGCCGCGCTGCACGTGGACCACCAGCCGGCGGCCGCCGCGTGCCTCAAGTGCGGGGATGAGTTCTCGGCCGACGCTTCGCAGCCGGTGTGCCCTCAGTGCGGATCGCGCGTCGTCCGGTTCGATCCGGACGCCCCCATGGTGCAGCTCACCGACGTGGGGGTCGACGACTCGGAGGGCTAGCGCCGTCGCCGGCCTGGCCGCCGTCCTCGAGTCTCGCCAGCCGACGGTTCGTCCACACGATCACTGGGCCGAGGCAGCACATGAGCGGGACAAACACGGCCCAGTACGTCCAGATGGGGAGCACGCCGAGCAACGCGAGGCCGAGCAGCCCCGCGACCGCGCCGATGACGATCCACATCGCGATCACGACGTGCACCATGAAGGCTCGTGCGGCGGAGGTGCGCGTGTTCTTCACCGAGGCGCTGGTCCCCACCACTCCGCCGCCGACGCCGGCCGTGGCGCCGATGACTCCGCCGACGATCCCTATCGTCGCTCCGTCGATCTCCACGGCCACACCCTCTCTCGCAACTCACGCTTGGCAGTATCGGCCGTATCCGTGTCGGCGATGAGCCGGGGGCGCGCGCGAGCCCGCTGATGAGGGGGATCGAGATGAAGCGCGGGGGGCGACGGAGTCCGGGGGGCTGGAGGAGTGGTGGTGGAGCATAGCGGAATCGAACCGCTGACCTCCTGGGTGCGATCCAGGCGCTCTCCCAGCTGAGCTAATGCCCCACGCGGTCCCAGACGGGCTGGGATTCAGTAGTATGCGGCATTGTCGCCGGACGGGCAAGCGGCTCGCGCGCCTCGGGCGCCGCGGGTCAGGCGGAGAAACGCTCGCGCAGCCGCGCCGCGATCGTCTCCGGCGGAGAGAACATGAGCTCGCCCCCGAGCTGCTTCTGGAGGAAGTAGTCGTCGGTGCGGTAGTCGCGCCGGAAGGCCGTGCGAGCGATCACCCGCAGCACCACGGGGAAGCCGGCCTCGTGGCCGCGCAGCGGTCCGCCGAAGAGCGTGAAGTTGAACGCCGAGAGGCCCTCGTCCTCGTACCACGAGAGGACCTTGGACAGGCCGGCCGCGAGGCTTCCCGCTTGATCCTCACCGAGCCGGGACAGGCGATCGACGTCAGGGACGACTGCGATGACCTCGCGAGCGCCTGCGGGCGCGAACGGCGTGAGCCAATGAGCGCCCTCCGACCCGTGGATGTAGCGCTCGCCCAGTTCCCTCTCGAGCGCGACGAGCTCCTGCCAGTAGTCAGAGCCGTTGGCGGCCAGCCACTCGGCCGACCTGCGCCAGTACATGTCGACCTGCCATGGCGGCGTCTCCCCGCCGAACACCTGCAGGTGGGGGTGGACCAGGCTGGCCCCGGCCGGCAGCATGTGGTTGCAGCACAGCTCGAGGTGGACCAGGTGCGGGTAGTAGCGCTCGGCGCGGCGGATGAAGTCGAGCGCCGCGCCCAGCCCCTCTTCGAGCAGGTCCGGCGAGAACTCGCTCGGCCGCAGATAGTGCTTCTCCGGGTAGGCGACCACGGCATGCACGCCGGCCAGCGGGAACAGGTTGGGGAAGACGAGGGCCCGGCCACGCTGCAGGCGCCCCCCGGGCACCAGGTCGTCCGGGTAGCGCGGCGTCGCGTCGAGGACCTTCTCCGGGCAGAAGAAGCAACCCTCGCGGCTCTTTGCCACGAGTTCGTCGGTGTACTCCCAGTCGGTCTTGCCGAGGAACATCTCCTCCTTCTCGGACAGACCCTCGGAGGCGATCGCCGTCATGCCGGTCAGCGGGTCCGTCCGCACCTCGATGGTCTGTTCCGCGACTTGCATGCCCTCCAGCGGGCTGTGGAATCCGGCTTTCTCGATGTGGCTCTCGAAGTGGATCCGGCTCGTCATGGCCGTTCTCCTCGCGTGTCCGCACTCTGCTGAAGGTGGGTGGCAGGCGGCCCGATGATATGGCCGCCGGCGGGCTCGAACAAGCATCCGCGACGGTGCGCACTGCGGCCTGGCGTGTCTCGTGGCGATCCCACGCCATCGCCGGGCGCCGCGCTCATGGCGTAGACTTGCAGCCGGACAATCCCTCTCTGCTGCGGAGCGCCACCCATGAAGATCACCGCCGTGCACGTCGACACCCTCGAACTGGTCATGGAGGAGCCGTTCGTGATCGCCTCGTCGGCGCTCGCGATCGGTCCCTGCGATCTGATCCGCGTCGAGACGGACGAGGGGATCACCGGCATCGGCGAGGCGTGCCCCGCCTACGAGTTCACGGGCGACACGCTGTGGACGGTCGAGGACGTGATCGGAGAGTACCTCGCGCCGTCCGTGATCGGCAGGGATCCCTTCGACGTCGAGGCCATCGTCCGCTGCTGGGAGCGCGAGCTGTACACGGTCGGCAACCAGGCGGCGCGCGCCGGCCTCGAGATCGCTCTGTGGGATCTGCAGGGCAAGGCGCTCGGGCGGCCGCTCCACGATCTCGTCGGCGGCCGCTCGCGCCCCGGCCTGCAGGAGGTCGTCGCCTTCGGCTGGGACGCGCCGGAGACGCTGGCGGCCAAGACCCGCGCCATGTGCGCCGAGGGCATCACCGTGTTCAAGATCAAGGTAGGCGACACGCCCGAGCGCGACGAGCAGCGCGTCGCCGCGGTCCGCGAGGCCGCGGGTACCGCTGCGCGCATCACCGTCGACGCCAACCAGGGCTGGTGGGATGCGAAGACGGCGGTCCGCGCCATCAAGTTGCTCGAACGGTACGGCATCGAGTTCGCGGAGCAGCCGGTGCGCATGGACGACCTCGAGGCGGCT
>CAYTRM010000283.1:0-3901 GCA_964440225.1 uncultured Thermoleophilia bacterium
TCATCTTCGTGAACCCGAACATCCTGGGACTGGGCGGCGATCCCGCCGGCCTGCCGTTCGCGGCGGCCCTCACGTCGACCTGCCTCGTGGCCGGCGTGATGACGATCATCATGGGGCTGTTCACCAACCGTGCCTACGCCATCGCTCCCGGCATGGGGCTCAACGCCGTCGTCGCCTTCAGTCTGGTGCTCGGCCAGGGGCTCACGATGGAGAATGCCGTGGGCCTCATCGTGCTCGAGGGCGTCGCCATCACGATCCTGGTCCTGACCGGCTTCCGTGAGAAGATCTTCAAGTCGATCCCGATCGAGCTGAAGAAGGCCATCGTCGTCGGCATCGGCTTCTTCATCCTGTTCATCGGTCTCGTCGACGGCGGGCTGATCAACGTCGAGGGCGGAACGCCCGTGGGCCTCGTCGAGCTCGGGACGGTGCCGATGGTGCCGCTGGCGGTGACCGTCGTCGCCGTCCTGGCCACGATCGTCATGCTCGCGCTGCGCTGGCGTGCCGCGATCCTGCTCGGGATCGTCTTCGCGACGGTGTTCGCCATCGTCATGAACTACATCTGGGGCAAATAAGCCGGCTTCCTTCCCGGGCAGGCCGTCCTGCCGAGCGAGTTCGTCGCGATGCCCGACTTCAGCCTCTTCGGCGCCTTCGACTTCGGCGCCTTCGGCAAGCTGGGCATCACCGCCGCCGTGCTCTGGATCTTCAGCCTCATGCTGAGCGACTTCTTCGACACCATGGGCACGGTCGTCGGCGTCGGCGGCCAGGCCGGGTATCTCGACAAGAAGGGCGACCTCCCGCAGGTCAACCGCCCGCTCCTGGTCGACTCCGTGGCCGCGATCGCCGGCGGCGCCGTGAGCGCCTCGTCGGCGACCACGTACATCGAGTCCGGCGCCGGGGTCGCCCAAGGCGGGCGTACCGGCTGGGTGGCGATCGTCGTCGGGGTCCTGTTCCTCGCCGCGATGTTCTTCTCGCCCATTGCCGGGATCGTCCCCGGCCAGGCGACCGCGGCGGCGCTGATCATCGTCGGCTACCTCATGATGGCGACGCTCACGAAGGCCGAGAGCGAGGCCGAGCACGACACCACCGAGCCGAAGGCCGGCATCAACTTCGGCAACCTCGCCTTCGGGCTCCCCGCCGTCCTGATCATCACGATCATGCCGCTGACCTACAGCATCACCAACGGCATCGGCGCCGGCTTCATCGCCTACGTCCTCATCCGCGTGGTGCAGGGCAAGGCGCGCGAGGTCAACTGGCTGCTCTGGGTCTCGTCCCTCGCGTTCATGCTCTACTTCGTCTTCCCCTACCTGCAGGCCAAGGGCTGGGTCTGATCCCTGCCGTGCGCCCGGGCGACCGGGTGGCCTGAGAACGACGACGGGGGCGGGAGCCGCGCGGCTCCCGCCCCCGTCGTCGTCAGTCCAGCAGGCTCCCGGTCACTGAGACCCGTCGTCGGTGTCCTCCACGTAGATGTGGACGATCGACCCTTCCGGCACCGGCGTCCCGACGGCCGGGACGACCTTGACGACGGCGCCCGGCGACATGCCGGTACCCGGCGACCAGGTCGTCCGCACCTCGAACCCGTGCGCCGTGAGCTTGTTCTGCGCCTGCTTGTACGGCATGTTGAGCACGTCGGGGACGACGGGCTCGGGCGGGCCGCTGGCGAGCACGACGCTCACCTTGGTCCCACGTGCGACCTTCACCGTGGCCGGTAGCGACTGGCTGATCACGGTACCCTGCGCGGCCGTCGTACTGACCTGGGTCCCGACGGTGCCCAGAGAGAGACCGGATCCGTTCAGACGACTGGTCGCCTGAGCCTGGGTGAGCCCGGTCAACGCCGGCACGGCCACCGTCGGGCTCGTGTGGCTGTAGTACACGATGACGACGCTGCCCCGCGGCACCTCGGTGCCGGCGGCCGGATCCTCCTCGTAGATCTGCCCGTTCTCGACGGCGGTGCTGGAGCCGGCCACCTGCTTGATGTTCAGCCCTTCCGCCGTGAGCGCGGCCTCGGCCTGCTCGAGCGTCTGGCCACTGACGTCCGGCACGGCCACCTTCGCAGCGCCGTCGCTCACCCACAGGACGACCGTCGTCCCCTTGGCGACCTTCTCACCTGATGCCGGCTGCTGGCGCATGACCGTCCCCTTCTCGGCCTTGTCCGAGTAGGCGTGTTCGATCGAGTGGGCCAGACCGGCGCTCGTCATCTCGACCTTGGCGTCGGCGAGCTTCTGGCCCACGACACCGGGTACGTCGACCCCCGAGTCCATCTTCCAGACCGCATAACCCGCCAGCCCGGCCGCCACTACAGCCACAACGGCCAGGACGATGACTGCCACCTTCATATCGCATTCCTCCCGCATCTGTTTCTCGTGGTCCGGGCGCGACGGGCGTCGCGCCCGCCGCGACGCCACTGTCTCTATCGGCAGGCGGAAGCGCGGAATGGAGTGCGGGGCCCAGGCGACGAACGACGACGGCCGGACCCCGCCCAAGGGGCCCGGCCGCGGTGTCCGGCGTTGAAGAGAAGGGTCAGACGGCGATGACGAGGAGCACGGTGGCGCCCGCGGGGACGACCGTCCCCGTGTCGGGCACGACCCGGACGACGGTCCCCGGCGGCTGGCCCGTGTTGACCTTGTCTTTGAACTTGGCGGCGAGCCCGATGTCGTTGAGCGTGTCCTCGGCGACCGCCGAGTCCATGCCGTACACGTTGGGCACGGAGACCCCGCTCGGGCTCGGCGAGGGCGACGGCGTCGGCGAGCCGCTCGAGAGCACGACGTTCACGGCCGAGCCCTTCGTCACCTTGGTCCCGGCAGCCGGATCCTGCCGGATCACCGAGCCGGAGGGGACCGTGCTGCTCGTCTCGGAGGTGATCGTGCCGAAGACGAGCCCGACGCCCGACAGCAGCGTCTGGGCGTCGGCCTGCGTGCGGTTGGTCAACTCGGGCACGGCCACCTGCGGCTCACCGCTGCTCACGAAGTACGTGATCGTGTCGCCACGCTTGACGTCCGTGCCGGCGGCGGGCTCCTGCTTGTAGACCCTGCCCTCGTCGACTGCGGCCGACCTGCCCTTCTTCTGTGCGCCCTTCAGGTCGTTGTCGGCGAGCCAGGCCTTCACCTCCTGGGCGGTCCAGCCACGGAAGTCCGTGAGTGTCACGGTCTCGCTGCCCTTGCTGACCCAGATGTCGACGGTGCCGCCCTCGCGCAGCTCGGTGCCGGCCGCCGGCGCCTGCCGGCTGACGAACCCGGCGGCGAACTCGTCGGAGAACTCCTCCTCGACCGCCGCTGTGAAGCCTTCCTTCTCGAGCGTGCGCACGGCCGCGGCCTCGGTCTGCCCGACCACCCCAGGCACCGCGACCTTGTCGCCGCTCATGGCCCACCAGAGGCCGAGGGCCGCCGCCACGATGACGGCGACGAGGAGGATGAGCAGGATGAGCGGCCAGCGCGAGCGCTTGCGCCGCGCCGCCGACGGGGATGCCGGACCGAGGACCGACGTCGCCTCCGGCGCCGCCGTCATGAGCCGCGTCCGCTCGCCGTCGGCGTCGAACGCCGCCGCGACGATGGGCCCCCCGGCCTTCGCCGACCGCAGGTCCCGGGCGAACTCCGCCGCCGTCTGGTACCGGTCGGCGGCGTCCTTGGCCATCGCCTTGAGCACGATCTGGTTGAGCGCGTACGGCATGCCGGGGACGAGCTCGGAGGGCTCCACCGGGACCTCGTTCACGTGCTTGAGGGCGACGGTGACGGCGCTGTCGCCCTTGAAGGGCACGGTGCCCGTCAGCATCTCGTAGAGGACCACGCCGACGGAGTACAGGTCCGAGCGCTCGTCGACGGGATACCCCTTGGCCTGCTCGGGCGCAAGATACTGCGCGGTGCCGAGGATCGAGCCGGCCTCGGTCATGCCGGAGTCCCCGGCGCGG
>CAYTRM010000284.1:0-3894 GCA_964440225.1 uncultured Thermoleophilia bacterium
TGATCGGCGAGTAGTGCTCGAGCTTGGCGCGGTCCTTCTCGATGTCTCCCGTGTTCTCGCGGTCCCACCAGCGCAGGTCGGCGCGGATGGCGGGGTCGAGCTGGCTGTCGATGAAGTCGAAGAAGGGCACGCCGGCGACTCCCGCCGCCCAGAGGGCCGGGAACTGCGTCACCGCGGCCATGGTGTGGAAGCCGCCCCAGCTGCGACCGGTGATCGCGATGCGCGCGGGGTCGCAGCCGCCGCGGACGAGGAGTTCGTGAGCCGCTGCCACGTCGAGCACCTCGCCCTGGCCCATCAGCCAGCGGTTGGCCAGTTGCCAGCGGCGGCCGTACCCGTCGCTGCCGCGGTAGTTCGGGTGGATCACGGTGACGCCCGCCGCGACGAAGGCCTGGCGGAGCGGATCCCACTCGTTGGAGTGGTGCCAGGTCGGGCCGCCGTGCACGATCACGACGCCGGCGCCGTTGGGCTCGTCGGGTTCGACAAGAAGTCCGGGCACCTCGGTCAGGTGATCCCAGCTCGTGTACCGCACCGGCGCGCCGGAGACGAACTCGTGCTCGCAGAGCTCGGCCGGCAGCGACTCGGTGAGGCGTGTGACCTCGCCGCTGCCGAGCTCCACGCGAAACAGGTCGGCGGGGTGGTCGGGGCCGCTCAGCACGCAGTAGAGGCCCGTTCCGTCCGGGCTGAAGCAAGGCGCGTAGTGATTGCCCGGCCCGACGCTGTACTCGGTGAACTCCCCGCTGCGCAGGTCGAGGTGACAGAGGCCGGTCTCGGCCTCGCAGTCGACGAGGAAGGCGAGGGCGCCGCCGTCCGGGGCCCACACGGGGTGGTGGGCGTCGAGCCCGCCCTCCCAGGCCCAGGTCACTGAGCCGCTGGCCAGCTCGTAGACGCCGATGGCCGGGTGATCGCCGGGTCCGCCGGAGAAGGCGATGCGCCCGCCGTCCGGCGCCCAGGCGAGCTGGCCGGCGTGGAACTCGTCGGAACCGCCGAGTACCTCGGAGGGCCCGGACGCCGGGTCGACGAGGTAGATCGCCGTGTCCTGGCCTCGCGTGCCGCAGGTGACGGCGAGCATCCCGCCGTCGGGCGACCAGCGCGGGGAGGTCTCGGTGTAGGGATGGTCGCTAAGATGCGTCATGCCCTCGCCGCCGGGCGCCACCGCCGCCGGCATGATCGCGACCGAGTATCCGCGCTCGCGGGAGGCGGTCATGGCGAGGCGCGTGCCGTCGGGAGAGACGTCGAAGTCGGGCAGCGGCGCGAAGTCCGGCGTGTCGGGGAGCAGGTTCTCGAGGGACCCGGTAGCGAGCTCATACCGGTAGAAGTCGAAGCACTCCGAGCCGCGGTCGTCGCGGGCGAAGTAGACGTAGCGGCCGTCCGGCGAGAACTGCGGGCTGCCGCAGGGGTCGTCTATCTCGGCGAGCCGGCGGGGTTCTCCGCCGGCGGCGTCGAGGAGGAAGATCTGCCAGTCGCCGTCCCGGTACCACTGAAAGGCGATCGTGGTCCCGTCGGGCGACACCGCGTACGGCCGGTAGTCCTGGCCGAGCATCGGCGCGGCCGCCAGCTTGTCGATGAGCGGGGTGCTCACAGTTCGTCCTCCTCGCGTGCGTGTCGGCTGCCGGTCGCATGCCGGCCGGCCGCGCCTCGGAGAGTGGGACGGCGCGGCCCGCCGCCAGTCTAGCGCGTCGTCCGGGCCGTCGCATGTGGCGGCATCGGCGAGCAGGAGGCCCGGGGAGGCGCCGGGAGCCTCTGCGCAGCGGGCACCGCCGCCGTCTCATCCCCTGGTATGACGACGGCGGCCCGGCAGCGTTCTACGATGGCCGTGCCACGATCACCAGCCTCTCGCGTTACCGCGCCGGTGGCGATCAGGGCCGGTCAGTCCCGACGGTCGTCCGACCCCGGCGCGGGAGGTGCGCATGGTGAGCACGACGGCGTTCGCCGCCGTTTCCACCCTCTTCTGTCCCGCACGCCCTTCGGCGACTGCGCCTCTGCTGCCGGCATGCGCGTGCGTCACGCGCATGCGATGACCGAAGCCCCCACCCCCACCCTCCCCAGGGGGGCCGGCGGCCCGCCGCGGCGGGCCGCCGGCAGGGTCTTGCCGCCGCAGGAAGGCGAGCCCGGCGCCGTGTCCTTCGCGTCGGCGGCACGGTCGGCCGCAGTCGTGCACGACCCAGATCCGCTGACGAGGCTCCTGGCCGTCGCCGCCGCCGAGTCGCTGGGATACGAGGTGGCCGCGGGGAAGGAGCCTGGATCCGTCGGCGTCCCGCCGGGCGTCTGGACCGCGCCGGGGCGCACCTGCGCAAACACCGTGTTCCTGTCGCTTGACCATCCGGCGGGTTGCGCGCGCATCGGACGGCAGGGGGCCGGTGACTCGGCAGGCCGGCGCTCCGGGGCGACGTTCGAGAAGAGCGCGATCGCCTCGCGTCTACTGGTCGTCGGCTACTCAGCCGGGCCGCTCGCGGTGCCGGCCGCCCATCGGGCGCACACATGCGTCGACCTGGCCCTGGCGCTGCGCGCGTGCGAGGGCGTGCCCGCCTTCGTCCACCTGCCCGCCGACGACCCCGTGCGGCGGGCCGGCATCACGGTCAGGGAGGCAGACGTCCTGGTTCTTCTCCTTGCCGGCGGCACGACCGCGGCGATCGCGTCACGGCTGTGCGTCTCGCCGGCCACGGCGCGCAGCCACTGTCGCGCCGTGTTGCGCAAGCTGGGGGCAGCCGACCGGCGGGCGCTGCGCGAGCGCCTTCTTGCAGGGGAAGAGCGCGAGGAGGCCGGAGCGGCGGCGCGTGTCTCCTCGAGGTTTGCGTAGCGGGGTCGTCAAGTTTGCCGAGGAATCGCCCGTGGCGTCCGCACGCCGCTGGGGCCATACTTGCGTGCGGGGCGCGGATTCGCGGGCCGGCAGCGTCTGCCGGCGCGGGCTGAGCGCCGCAACGCGTCGGGGGCGCACGGAGTCCCCCGCGCCCGGTGGCCGGCGACCCGCGGCCATCGAGGCTGGGGCCGCAGAGGAGGGTGCTTGATGCAGACGCACATCCAGGTGCTTTCGGACGACGAGCGCGCTCAGATCCACGAGCGCACCCTCAAGGTGCTCGACACCGTCGGCATGCGCTGCGACACCGCGGACGGCCGCCGGATCCTCGCCGCGGCCGGCGCCGACGTGGATGAGGCGACCCGCATGGTGCGCTTCCCTCCCGAGCTCGTCGAGCGGTGTCTGGCGCAGGCGCGCACGAGCTTCACGGTCGGCGGACGCCGGCCCGGCTGGAGCTTCTCCGTGAATGCCGGCGACTTCACTTTGCTCGCCGACGGCGGCGCCACCTCGGTCTTCGACACCAAGACCGGCGAGCGCCGGCCCACTTCGCACGCCGACTGGCTGGCGGCCACCAGGCTCCTCGACGCCATCGACGACGTCGGCTTCTACTGGTGTCCCATCGACTACGCGCCCGACTACGAGCGGCCGGGCGGCTTCGTCCAGTACTTCACCGACGTCTTCGCGGCGTTCGGCAAGCACGTCCAGGACTCGTTCGGCACGCCGGCGCTGGCGCCTTGGCTCAAGGAGATCCTCGACATCGTCTTCGGCGGTCCCGAGGCAGTGCGCAGTCAGATGCCGCTCTCGTTTCTCATCACGCCGGCCTCTCCGCTGACCATCGAGCACGACTTCACCCAGACGTGGCTCGAGTTGCGCGACTACGGCCTGCCGGTCGCGATCATGCCGATGCCGCTGCAGGGCGCCACGGCACCCGGCAGCCGACTCGGCACACTGCTGGCCGCCAACTGCGAGACCATCGGCACGCTGTGTCTCGTCCAGGCGGCGGCGCCCGGCACCCCGGTGCTCTATTCGCCGGTGGTGGCGACCATGGATCCCCGCACGGGGTTGTACGCCGCCGGGGCGATCGAGCACGCCGTCCTCTG
>CAYTRM010000285.1:0-3819 GCA_964440225.1 uncultured Thermoleophilia bacterium
GACGAGCTTGCCGAGATCAAGAAGATCACCGAGAACGCGGGCTACTACTGGGCCCACCAGACGCGCGAGGAGTTCGACGAGACGCGCGCCGACCCGGCCAAGATCGACGCGCTGTTCAAGAGCCTCGTGTTCCAGCGCGTGCAGGAGTGGCTCGACCTCGCCGACGAGCGTCTCGAGGGCAAGCCCTTCCAGATGTTCATGGCGCCGGGCAACGACGACTGGTTCGTGATCGACGAGATGATCGACAACGCCAAGCTCGTGCACCCGTGCGACGGCCGCATCGTCGACCTCGATGGTCATGAGATGGCCACCTCGTCGTACTCCAACCCTACGCCGTGGCAGACCCCGCGCGAGCTGAGCGAGGAAGACCTCGAGAAGAAGCTGCGCGACCTCGTGGCGCCGATCAAGAACCAGTCCACGGCGATCTACAACTTCCACGTGCCGCCGTACGGCTATTCGCTCGACCTGTGCCCCAAGCTCGACGAGAACCTCACGATGGCCGCCGACGAGAAGATCCACGCCGGCAGCATCGGCGCCAAGAGGCTCATCGAGGAGAACCAGCCCCTGCTCGGCCTCTTCGGGCACATCCACGAATCACGTGGCGCCCAGAAGGCCGGCAAGACGCTGCTCATCAACCCGGGCAGCGAGTACTCGGAGGGCATCCTCAAGGGTGTCATCGTCATGCTCGACAAGAAGAAGATCAAGGACTACGTCTTCACCTCCGGGTGAGCGGCGCGTAAACTAAGCGTTCATCACGACGCCGAAGCCCAGAAGGGGGCGATACGAAGATATGGGACAGTTCATCCTGCCGAAGGACATCCCGCTCGACCAGTATCCGAAGCCCGAGGCATTCCTCGAAGAGGGGAAGCGCATCGCGGAAGAGGCTCAGAAGGTCGGCATCATCATGCGCGTCATGGGCCCGCTGGCCTTGCACTACTACTTCCCGGACCAGGTCGACCTGTACGCCAAGCTCGAGCGGCTGGGCGATCGGTACTTCACCGACATCGACTACGCCGTCTACGGCAAGGGTCGCAAGGGCATGGCCAAGCTGATGGAGTCTCTCGGCTACGAGAACGACCTTCAGACCATGGCCATGACCGGCCAGACCCGCCAGATCTACTTCGGCGGCAAGGTCCCGATGATCGACATCTTCTTCGACAAGCTCGACTACTGCCACGAGATCAACTACGCGGGACGTCTGGAGCTTGACCCCTGGAGCGTGTCGCTTGCCGACATCCTGCTGCAGAAGCTGCAGATCTGGGAGATCAACGACAAGGACCTCAAAGACATCGAGTACCTGTTCACGGTCGCCGACTTCGGCGAAGACGACACCAAGAAGGTCAACGTCAAGTTCATCTCGGAGCGCTTCGCCGACGACTGGGGCTTCTGGTACACGGCGACCACCAACCTCGACCGCGTCAAGGAGCACGTGGGCGGGGTGGCCGCACTGAACGACGACCAGAAGGCCAAGATCAGGCAGGTGGCCGACGAGGTGAGGGCTCGCATCGACCGGGAGCCGAAGACCAAGAAGTGGGAGAAGCGCGCCAAGAAGGGCACCAAGAAGATCTGGTACAACACCGGGTTCTCCGACTGGTGATCGTGCGCCGGCCCGCCTTGGGGCGGTCGCCGGACTGAGTGACGACGAGGGCCGGGGCGCTGCAAGCGCCCCGGCCCTCGTCACGTACGCCGCCGGGCGACCTCGCGGGCCAGGCCCGTGGCCCGGCCGACGCCCCGCCCCGGCTCGCTAGTGGGCGGCGAGCTCGCCGCGGCCCATGCTGACGCTCACCTCGGAGAGCGTGGCATCGAGGCGCGCGAGCACCTCGTCCATCTGCTCGCGGCTGATCACCGCCGGCGGCTGCATGCGCAGGGTCAGCGAGTTGAACAGCGTGCCGCCGATGAGGACTCCGCGGCTGAAGAGCCCCTGGCTCACGGCGTAGCCGATGTCCGGGTCCTTGAACTGCATGCCGATGATGAGGCCGATGCCGCGCACTTCCTCGAAGAGGTCGTCGTGCTCCGCCGCCAGCTCGTTGAGGCGCGCCTTGAGGTAGGCGCCCTTGTCGGCCGCCTGCCCCGGGATGTCCTCCTCGAGCGTGGCGTGCAAGGCGCCGATGGCCGCCGAGGTCGCCATCGGATTGCCGCCGAACGTCGTCGTGTGGATGTAGGGGTTCTCGAACATCACCGAGAAGACGTCCTCCGTGGCGATGAAGTTGCCGGCCGGGATGACTGCTCCTCCCAGCGCCTTGCCCATCGCCATGATGTCGGGGGCGACGCCCCAGTTCTCCATGCCCCAGAGCTTGCCGGTACGGCCCATGCCCGTCTGGACCTCGTCGGCGATCAGCAGGATGCCCCACTTGTCGCAGATCTCGCGCACCTTGCAGAAGTAATCCTCGGGCGGGACGATGGCGCCGGCCTCGCCCTGGACGGGCTCGGCGATGAAGGCTGCGATGTCGAAGCCGATCGCGTCGCAGATGGCCAGCTGCTGGTCGAGGGCGTCGGCGTCGCCGTAGGGCACGAAGCGCACCCCCGACATGAGCGGGTAGAAGGGTTCGCGGAACTCACCCTTGCCGCTGACGCTGAGCGAGCCGAACGACTTGCCGTGGAAGCCCCTGGTCGTGGAGATGATGCCCAGCGTGTGGCTGGGCTTCTTGCGCCGCGCCCACAGCTTGGCGAGCTTCAGCGATCCCTCGACCGCCTCCGTCCCGGAGTTGCAGAGGAAGGAGTACTGCAGGTCGCCCGGAGTCGTCATCGCCAGAAGGTGGCTGAGGTACCCGCGCATAGGGTCGAGCAGCTCCTGGGAGTGCAGCGCCTGGTGCTCGAGCTGGGCCTTGACCGCTTTGACGACCGTCGGGTGCCGGTGACCGAGCGTGTAGATGCCGAAGCCGCCCAGGCAGTCGATGAACTCCTTGCCGTGGATGTCGTAGAAGACGGCGCCCTCGTCGCGCCACTCCACCGAGGTGTAGTCGCTCGAGACCGACTTGCGGTACTCGAGGATGCCCGGGTTGACGCAGTGCTCGAAGTTGGCGAGGCAGTCCCCCACGACGGCCTCTTGCTCGTCGCGAGACAGCTCCGACCTGGTCATGAGCTCGAGCGCTTTGCCCGATTCGCGTAGAGCGTCCTGCCGCAGACTCTGCTCCATTCGTTTCCCCCCGTCGCAGTGGCGTTGCTACTGCCGATTACGTCGATTTGCGGTATAGTTCGTACAACCGACCGAGATAGGCGCCTACTCTAGCGCGAAACGCGACGGCGCGCAACGGCCGGCCACCGCCGGCGGCGGGGTTCCGACCGGGTGATAGGGTGCGCGCGGAGAGGACGGTATGGCTGCAGACCACGAGAGACTCGAGCACGACCCGACGGCGCAGCTGTCACCGACGGCGCGCCGGCTCGTCGCCGCGGCGCGGCGGCTGCTCGCCCGCGGCGGCTACGAGGCGCTGACCGTCGAGGCGGTGGCGGCCGAGGCGGGAGCCTACCGGGATTCCGTTCGCTACTACTTCGGCAGCAAGGCGGAGTTCATCGCCGCCGTGGTCGATTCGCTCAGTCACGATCAGAGCCTGAGCGCCGTCGTCGAGACGCGGGTGGCGGGCGACGGCGGTGCGCGCGTGCACGGCCTGGTCTCCGGGGACCGCCGCCTGGTCGACGACCGCGCCGCGTTTCGTGACTTCTTCGCCATCCTCCCGCACGTCGTGCTCGACGACGAATTGCGCGTGCGGGTCGCGGGGCTCTACGAGTGGTACCGCGACCTCTACGTCGAGGGGGTGGGCGGCGAGACGCCGGTCGACGAGGGGCGTCTGCGGCTCCTCGCCTCGCTCATGGTCGCGATGA
>CAYTRM010000286.1:0-3810 GCA_964440225.1 uncultured Thermoleophilia bacterium
GGGCGAACGCCGCGTTGCCGTACACGTGGTCCCAGTGGTGGTGCGTATTGACCACGACGAGCCGGCGGTCGCCGGCGGAGACCGCCAGGAACTCCAGGACGGGGCGCATGTCGTCGGGGGTCGTGAGGGTGTCGACGACGAAGGCGCGGCGCTCCGTCAGGATCACGCCGCAGACCGTGGGGAAGCCCTCGGCGTCGATCGCGTGCGTCCAGATGCCCGGCGTCAGTTCCTTCATCTCGCGTCCAGTCTCTCTGCGCCTGCCCTGCCCCGCCGGGGCCGGTCAGCCGACCTCATGGATGATCTCGGGCGCCATCGTCAGGCGCTCCGGGCCGCTCCCGGTCACTACCCACGTGTTCTCGATACCCACCGCGCCCAGCCCGGGCAGCACGAACTTCGGTTCGAGGGCGAAGACCATGCCCTCCTCGAGCTCGAGCGCGCTGCCCGTGAGCACGGGGAGCTCGTCGAGCTCGATGCCGAGACCGTGACCGACGTACGGCACCTGCCCGGCGCCGGAGCCCATGAACCGCTCCGCCAGACCCGCCTCCGCGGCGGCGGCGACGGCCGCCTCCCAGACCGCGCGGCACACCGCGCCGGGGCGGGCCGCGGCCACCGCCGCCGCCTGGACGGCGAGCGCCGCGTCGTGCGCCCGGCGCAGAGGCGCCGGCAGCGGGCCGATGGAGAACGTGCGCGTGAAGTCGGCCATGTAGCCGTCGCGCACCGGGACGAAGTCGAAGACGATGGGCTCGCCGCGGCCGATGCGTCTGAAGCTCGCGCCCTGGGCGACGGAGGCGCTGAGGCCCGTGCCGGCGAGCGGTGTGTCCAGGTAACTCGGCACGCAGGCGCTGACGCCGGTCAGCAGTTGCCCGTAGAACATCTCCTGATTGAAGCCGCGCATGCGGATGTAGCCCTCGTGGCCCAGACGGCGCGCCTCGGCCTCGACCCTGCCCGCGAACTCCACCTCGGTGAGGCCCTCGCGCAGGATGCCCGGGATCAGAGCGCAGACGTCGTCGGCGACGGCCGCGGCGACCCGGATGCGCGCGACCTCCCACTCCGACTTGACGGCGCGCCGACGGACGATGTCGCGGCCTACGTCCTCGAACGCCGCCTCCGGCAGAAGGCGCTCGATGGCCCGAAAACGAGCGACGGGCAACACGTCGAGCTCGAGGCCGACCCTCGCGGGCAGGGTCCCATAGCGTTCTCTGAGGGCGTCCGGCAACGCCTTCGGAGAAGCCAGCTCCACGATGCTGCCCAGCGCCGACTCGAGGCGCGCGCGCTCCACGACCTTGCGCACGAAGAGCGTGGATTCGCCGACAGCCGGTACGTAGAGGTGCCCCTGCTGGATGGTGCCGGCGTAGTAGTAGAGGTCGGCGTTCTGCATGATGACGGCCGCATCCAGCCCGCGAGCGGCGAGGACGCCCTGGAGGCCCGCCAGTCGGGCAGCCAGCTCCGCGGCGGGGACCAGCGTGGCCGCGGGCTCCACGTAGCGCAGCTCCCGGCCGGTCACGACGCGACCGCCCCTAGAGGACGAAGGACGTGACCCGCCACCACGCGACCGCGACGAGGACGAGGGCGATGGCGACGAGGGCAAGGGCATCGCCCGTGCCGAACTTCGCGCGCGGGTCCTTGCGGCCGCCGAGCATGAGCGCGTACATCGTCGCGGCCCCTACCAGCAGGCCGCCGATGTGCGCCTGCCACGAGATCCGCCCGGCCGAGAAGGTGAAGACCAGATTGATCACGAGCAGGAAGATGACGTTGTTGAGCAGGGCGCGCGACTGGAAGTCGCGGCCGCGGTTGAGGAACGCGTGCACGGCGAGCGCGCCGAAGATGCCGAAGATCGCCCCGGAGGCGCCGACGACGAGGGAGTTCGCCGGCGCCGCCACGAGGACGAGCACCGAGCCCGCGAACCCGGAGAGGAAGTAGAGGATGACGAACTTGACGCGCCCGACCGCCGCCTCGACGAACCCGCCGATCGCCCACAGCGCCCACATGTTGAAGGCGAGGTGCAGGATGCCGTCGTGCAGGAACATGGAGGTGAAGAGGCGCCAGTACTCGTGATCGACCAGCACGTACGGGATGTACAGCGCCCCGATGTCGGCCATCGCCTGGCCGGAGCCGCCGCCCATGATGCGCGAGGCGCCGGTGACGAGCTCGACGACGAACATGATGAGGTTGAGCGCCAGGAGGACCTTCGTCGCCGACCAGCCGGCCGGCGCGCCGATGCCCCCCGAGCTCCAGCGCGAGCGGATCTGACCGCGCGTGACGACCGTGGGGCGCGTGCCACCCGCGTTCTGCTGCCGCACGCAGTCAGGGCAGCGAAAGCCTACGGGCGCCGGGATCATGCACTCGTGGCAGATGGGATTGCCGCAGTTCGAGCACGACACGCCGGTCTCGCGGTCCGGGTGCCGGTAGCAGTGCCGGACCTCGAGGTCGTCGGGCATCTGCGCGTCGAAGTCCGGAGGCAGGTCGCCGCCGACCGGTCGCAGAGGGCTGCTCACGCGGGCACCCCCGCGACGTCGGCGATGCGCGCGAAGAGGTCGCGCAGCCACGCCGGCATGGCGATGGCGCGGCCCGTCTCGAGCTCGCACACAGCGAGGCGCGTGGACCCGGTGACGAGAAGCAGACCGTCCTCGCGCGTGACCTCGTAGCCGAGGGAGAAGGAGGCCGGCCCGAGGGAGTCGAGGACGACCGAGACGGTGAGCAGGTCGTCGAGGCGCGCGGGACGCAGGTACTTGAGCCGCGCCTCCACGACCGGCAGCAGGACGCCGCGGGCCTCGATGTCGGTGATGGGGTGGCCGAGCGCGCGGAGAAGCTCGATGCGCACGACCTCGAAGTACGTGAGGTACTCGCCGTGGTAGACCACGCCGGCGGCGTCGGTCTCGGCGTAACGCACGCGCACGCGCGTCGCGAATCGGGGCTGTGACGGCTGCGGCGTGCTCACGCCCCCGAGTGTAGCACGGCGCCGGGGCCGGTACGCACCGCCGGCCCCGCGCTGCCGGCCCCGCCGTCCGGGGCCCCAGACGGCGGGAGGGCGGGGCGCCGAAGCGCCCCGCCCTCCCGGACGGACCGGTCTGAGACCTGCGATCAGACGAACGCCACCTTGGCGGCCTCGTCGAAGATCCCGAAGGCGAGGTCCATGTCCGCATCGCTGATGTTGAGCTGCGGGAGGAAGCGCACGCAGTTGCCGAAGGAGCCGGCGCCCATGAGGATGAGCTTGCGCTTGCTGCACTCGGCGATGAACGCCTTGGCCGCGGCGGCGTTGGGCTCCTTGGTGCCGGGGTTCACGCACTCGATGGCGGCCATGAGGCCCTTGCCGCGCACTTCGCCGATGCACGGGTACTGCGCCTGCTTGTCGCGGAAGTAGCCCATGAGCTTCTCGCCCTGCTTCGCGGCGTTGGCCAGCGTGCCGTCTTCCTTCATGGCCGCGACGGTGGCGACACCGGCGGCGCAGGCCACGGCGTTGCCGCCGTAGGTGCCGCCCATGGAGCCGGGCAGGCACTTGTCCCAGAGCTCGTGGCTCGCGGCGATGGCGCCCAGCGGGTAGCCCGAGGCGATGCCCTTGGCGATGGTGACGATGTCCGGCTTGACGCCGTAGTGCTCGTGGCAGAACCACGTGCCGGTGCGGCCCATGCCGGCCTGGATCTCGTCGATGATGAGGCAGGCGCCGATCTCGTCGGCGATGACGCGCAGTTCCTGCATGAACTCCTTGGTGGGGACGATGAAGCCGCCCTCGCCCTGAATGGGCTCGACGATGATCGCGGCCACGTCGTCGCCGTAGATCTCGGCGCGCAGCACGCGGCGCACGTCCTCGAT
>CAYTRM010000287.1:0-3803 GCA_964440225.1 uncultured Thermoleophilia bacterium
CATGGCCCCGAGCACGGCGGCGCTGCCCCCCATGTCGTACTTCATCATGTCGATGTAGGTCGCCGCGTCGCCGCCCGGCTCGCTCAGCGAGCCGGCGCGGAGGTCGTCGACCACCGCGATGCCGGTCTCGGCGGCGATCTGCCCGGCGAGCTTCGGGTTCTCGACGTCCTGGATGAAGATGACCGGCACGCCCTGTTCGCGGATTGTCGTCGTCAGCTCGGCGAGTTGCTGCGCCGTCGGCGCCGCTCCCGTCGACACGCTGGGGATGACGGCGCCGGCGATGCGGAATCCGTACCGGTCGGCGAAGTAGCCGTGGCTCACGTGGTTCATGATCAGCACGCGCCGCTCCTCGGGCAGGGTGGTGACTTCCTTCTCTATCCAGGCGTCGAGGCCTTCCAGCTCGGCGATGTACGCCGCGGCATTCGCGCGGTACTGCTCGGCGCCCTCCGGATCGGCTGCGGAGTACGCGTCGCGGATGTTCTCAACGTACTTGACCACACGTGTCGGGTCGAGCCAGAAGTGCGGGTCGGCCTCGTGCGCCTGCTCGCCCTCGTGGTCGGCGTCCTCGCCGTCCTCGCCGGCCTCCTTGCCCTCGTCGTCGTGAAGCGGCTCGCCGGGCTGCGGCGTCCTCGGCGTCAGTCCTTCCGCGGCGACGACGAAGGTCGTGTCGGGGGCCACACTGCGCAGGGTGTCCTCCAGCGTCTCTTCGAGGCCACCGCCGTTCAGGATGAAGAGGTCGGCTTCGCTGACGCGTGCGAGGTCGCGGGTGGTGGGCTCGTAGGCGTGCATGTCGGCGTCGCGAGGGACCAGCGCCTCTACGGTGAAGCGGTCCCCGGCCACATTCTGCGCGATGTCGGCGAGGACCGTGCCGGTGGCGAAGACCGTCAGAGGACTCGGTCCCGCAGCCGTCTCGCCGCCACCGCCGCAGCCCGTCGCCGCGACGAGCGCCGTCGTCGCGAGGGAGACCAGCAGGACCGTGAGGATGAGCCGTGGAGCCGGGCGGCGCTTCACTGGGCCCTCCCCGGACAGCTGTCTCGGGCGGCGCAGGCGGAGCAGAGGCCGGTGAGCTGCAGGAAGTGCTCCGTGATGTGGTAGCCCGTCTGCCGCGTCGCGGCGGCGACCACCGCGTGCATGTCGCAGTCGGTGAACTCGGTGGTGTGGCCGCAAGAACTGCAGACGACCGTGTGGCCGTGCGCCGCGCCGGCGGGGACGAACGCCTCGCAGTGGTCGAGACCGTGCACGCGCCGCAGGGCGCCGAGCTCGCTGAGGACGTCGAGCGTCCGGTACACGGTCGTCAGGCCCAGCTCGGGGCAGGTCTCCCTGGCCGCGTCGAAGACCTGCAGCGCGCTCACGCTGGAGGAGGCGTGGGCGACCGCGTCGAGGACGGCGCGGCGCTGGCGCGTGAGGCGCAGCCCGTGATCGGCCATCGTCCTCGCGATGTCGTCGGTGCAGAGCGTCATGCAGGGCCTTTCTGAAAGTGAAAACCGCTTTCAATAAGGCGCGAGAGTAGCACGACGGCTGCCGATGGGCAAGGTGTCGCGCGGTCAAGCCGGGGAGGCCTGCGGCCGCCGGCCGCGGCGCGGTGTCAGTGACGCAGAGAGTACGGGCAGGCGGCTATGCAGATGCCGCAGATCTCGACGTCGAGACCGCTGAAGCTCGTCATGTGGTGCCGGCAGGCGGCGGCGTCGAAGAGCAGCTCGCGAGCCATGCCCGCCTTCCAGCGGACGTCTCTGCCGCAGCCGGCCGGGCAGGCGTCGACGCAGGCGCGGCAGTCGCCGCAGCGGCCCTCGCGGATAGCCTCGCCGGGCGGCAGATCGAGGTCGGTGAAGACGGTGGCGAGCCGGACGGCCGGCCCGAAGTCGGGCGAGACGAAGAGCGCCGTCTTGCCGATCCAGCCGAGGCCGGCGCTGGTGGCCGCCGTCTTGTGCGGGAAGGGCCGGTGGCCGTTGCTCTGGTCCTCCGTGGCGGGGACGAGCTCCGCCGCGTGGTGGTGGGCGCGAAGGACGTCGACCAGGGTGCCGGTCGCGTCGTCGAGCGCCTGGTTCACGCGTGAGTACTCCTGCTGGTAGTCGAGGGTCGGACCGTGACGCAGGCCGCGCACGACCAGGGGGTCGAGACGCATGAGGATCGCGATCGCTCGAGGAAGCGCCGGAGCATGCGGCAGGGGCGGGTCGTTGGCGGCGACGCCCCAGGCGTCGACCTCTTTGGTGCGGAGCAGCTGTCCGATGGCGTGCCGGTCGAGAACGCTGAGCATGAGACCCCTTCTGCCTGGCGGCCGGCGTGGCGGACGACGGCGCCGGCCGGTACCCACCCATACTCGCATCAGGCCCGCGAGCGTGACAATGGACGGGCGAACGGACATTTTGGGTGCCTGTTGGCCGTTCTGGACACCGACGCAGGGGGGTGGCGAGCGGCAGAGTTGTGACGCGAATCACAAGCGAGGTTTATTTGCGGCCTCCCGGAGGATATACTGAGTGTGCGAACCACGTCACCCGAGGAGGTGAGACCATGGGACCTGTGCACTACAGCAAGCAGCGCGTAAAGCAGGAGGATCACTACGGCAAGCGCCGCAAGTGATCGTGGCGGACGATGAACGGACGAGCAGACATGCCATCGTCGCCTCCTGGAGGGACGGTTCGCGGAGCGCGGATCGTCCCTCTCGTCACGTACGGGGCCGTGGTCTCGCCCCCGACGCCCGTCACCGCGGCTTGAAGCGACGCAGCCGCAGGCTGTTGGTGACCACCGTCACGCTGCTGAGGCCCATGGCGGCCGCCGCGTAGATCGGGTTGAGCAGGATCCCGAACGCCGGGTAGAAGACTCCGGCCGCGAGCGGGATGAGGGCGACGTTGTAGGCGAACGCCCAGAAGAGGTTCTGCTTGACGGTGCGGATCGTCGCGCGCGAAAGGTCTATCGCCGTCGCGACGCCGCCGAGCTCGCCCGACATCAGGGTGATGTCGCCGGCCTCCATGGCGACGTCGGTGCCCGTGCCGATGGCGATGCCGACATCCGCCTGCGCCAGCGCCGGCGCGTCGTTGATGCCGTCGCCGACCATCGCGACGCGCTTGCCCTCGCCCTGGAGGGCGGCCACGGTCGCCGCCTTCTGCTCGGGCAGGACCTCGGCGATCACCCGGTCGACGCCGACCTGCCCCGCTATGGCCTCGGCCGTACCGCGGTGGTCGCCGGTCAGCATCACGACTTCAAGACCGAGCTGCTTGAGGCGGGCGATGGCGGCCGCCGACCCCGGCTTGACGGTGTCGGCCACGGCGAGAGCCCCCGCCGGCGTGTCGTCCACGAGCACGGTGATCACCGTCTTGCCCTCCGCCGCGAGTTGCGTCGCCCGGGCGGCGGCGGATCCGCCGGCGAGCCGCTCGTTCCCGGCGATGAGGGTGTGGCCCTCGACCTCGGCGCGGATGCCGTGACCGGCGATCGCCTCGAAGGCGCTCGCCCGCGGCACGTCCAGGCCACGTTCGGAGGCGGCGGTCAGGACGGCGGCCGCCAGCGGATGCTCGCTGCCGCGCTCGGCCGCCGCCACCAGACGCAGCAGACCGTTTTCATCCAGGCCGCCGGGTCGCGGGTCGCCGTCTTCGGCCCCGAACAGGACGACGTCCGTCACGCGGGGTTTGCCCTCGGTGATCGTCCCCGTCTTGTCGAGCACGACGGCGTCGAGCTTGTGCGCCGTCTCCAGCGCCGCGCCGTCACGGATCAGCACCCCGTTCTCGGCGCCCTTGCCGGTGCCGACCATGATCGCCGTCGGGGTCGCCAGGCCGAGGGCGCAGGGACAGGCGATGACGAGCACGGCGACG
>CAYTRM010000288.1:0-3800 GCA_964440225.1 uncultured Thermoleophilia bacterium
GCCAACGCCGGCGAGCCCAAGGGCTTCGGCGAGATCAACGTGCCGATCGTCGTCGCCGGGCAGACGGTGCGCCCCGGCGACTGGATCGTCGCCGACGACGACGGCGTCATGGTCCTGCCCAAAGAACAGGCCGTGGAGCTCGCCAACCGGGCCATGGACGTACTCGAGAAGGAGAACCGCCTGCGCGGCGAGATCGATGCCGGCAAGACGCTCGCCGAGGTCGCGTACCTGCAGAAGTGGGAGAAGGCGCGCTAGGTCGACCGGGGAGCGCGCTCAGCGCGCACGACGCGCGTACCAGGTGAACTGGAGGCTCGCGCCCGCGCCCTGGAACCGGTCGTCCATCGCCGGCCCGCCCTCGGGGAAGAGGACGGTGAACCTGTACAGGCGCGACTCGCGCGGACGGAACACGCCCAGCTTCAGCAGCGGCATCCGGCGCAGCGGGCCGCAGTAGACGCGCTGCGGGCGCCGCTTCGTCGTCAGGCGCTTGACGTCCAGGACGAGCCGGTACGAGAGACGGCCGCCGCCCGCCCCCTGGGTCTCGACGAGCCTGGAGAGACCCAGAGAGAGGCGGGCCCGCTGCCGGGTGCTCGCGTTGCCGATCTTCACGGTCCCGGAGACGCGGTCGCCGGGGAGCATGTCGCGCATGCCGACGAGTGCGTCGCCGCCGCGGCTGTTCTTGATCTTCACGCGCCCGCTGGCGCGGCTGAGCTCCTTCGCGGCCTCGTCGCCGCCCGGACGCACGGCCGCGAAGGCCACCGTGCCGAGCAGGACGAGCACGACCGCCGCGAGCGCCGCCACGGCGAAGCCGCGACGGCCCGCGCGGCCGGCCGGGAGCTGCGGGATCTGTCCCCTGATGTGTTCCGTCACGCCTCTCTCTCGTCTGCGGCTGCGGCGCGCGTACGTCCCGCGCGCGCGTGGCCCGCAGGGACTCTATCGGCAGCCGCCGGAAAAAGCGTAGACACGCGGACGCACGCCGGTCGCGCTCGCGGCGGGACGGCGGCCGGAGAAGGCTCCGCCCCGCCGGTCGAGCAGTCCGGCGGGGCGGTTCTCGAAAGTCTCTGAGGGCCGGGTGGAGCCCGGCCGAACGGCGGCAGGTCAGCCGGTTGCCACCGCCGTCCGGCCGGACTTGACGGAGACGGGAGAAGAGCCGGGGGCATCCTCTCGCGTCTCTCGCGGGGGGGTCGAGTTGGGGTGGACGGTCGGCGCGGCGCCCGAGAAGAGCGCTGCAGGCGCGGCCGCCGTGGCCGGCGCCCACGGAGCGACGACGACGGTCAGGACGACGGCGAGAAGGAGGAGGACGCAGGCCGACGCCACGATGCGGAACCCCCTGGCTCTGCTCTGCGCCGGCCCTGCGCCCACCGTGCTCCTCCCGGTCGTGCCGCGGAGGTGTCTTCGGGCGCCGCGGCACGGATGTGCTGTCTGGAGGATGCATCGGGCTCATCGTTCCCGCGTCCGATGAGGAATCGCGTCACTCGCCGAGGGCAGGCGCCCGCGAGCGGCCGGGTATGGTCCGGGGGCCGGCCGGCCCGGCCGATCACCAGTCGGTGTGGGTCACGCTCAAGGGGATGTCCTGGACGGACGAGCCGGTCGCCCAGGTGACTGTCAGCCGCAGCGTCGGGTGATAGGTGCTCCCGAGATCCCAGCCGCCGCCGTTGATGCGAAGCCGGAGGTTGGCCTGCCGCTTGGCGCCGGGTCCCAGTGTGACGGTAGCCCTGCCGCCTGTCGCCCCGACCTCGCTGAACCTGCAGTCGCGGATGGGTTGCTTGCCGCTGGACGGATCGGCGAGGTAGGTCGCGGCGATGCTCACCGCGGTGACGGAGGCGTCGGGGAAGGTCACCGGCGTCTCGAGCGTGAACGCCCTGTCGAAGGTGACCCCGCCGCCGGACTTGGGGACGCCGCCCATCACCAGGTCGAGGGTCCCGTCCACCCCGGTGGCGCAGACCGGGCCCACGCCGCTCTGGACGCGCTGGGTCGCGTAACCCGTGAGGAAGACCGGGTCGGTGCTCTCGGTGTAGAGATGCAGCCACCCCGAGCCCGTAGCGATGGACGCGGTGACGTCCATCTGGCTGGTCGTCGTGTATGCGGCCGCCGTATAGGTGGCCGCATGGCCGGACGCAAGGCCGCCCGACGCAAGGATGGCGAGTCCGAGAAGCGCGAGGATGAGCCGCGGGCCGCTCACGCCCTGCTCCGGGCGTCGTGTGGAACGCCGTCGTCCTCGACCTGCCTTGCGACGTCATCCCCCGCCTGGCGCCACAGCGACCACAGAAGCGAGAGGGCGATGAGGACCGCGGGGATGCCTATGAGGACGACGCGGACCATGCGGATCGCGAGCGCCGCCAGCACGTACCCCAGGCCCGGGATGTGAAACAGATACCGCGCCTGCTGCGGCTCGTTCAGGGTGACGGCCCCCCACGGGTCGGCCGTCTCGTTGAAGTCGCCCTTGGTGCGGAAGGCGGCCATGCCCTCGGGGCCGGCCTCAACGGCGATGATCCGGTGGGTGACGGCGGCGTCTGAGCCGGGAGGGTGAAAGGTGATCACGTCGCCGGTCCGAAGCTGGTCGACAGGCGTGACCCTCGAGTAGATCACGGCGCCTTTGGGGATGCTGCCCGTCATCGAGCCGCCGGTGATGACGTACCGCTGCAGACCCAGCAGCGCGGGCACGAGGATCGCGAGGACGACGAAGAGCAGCGCGGCGACACAGGCGACGGTGACGAGACGGCCGAGAAGGCGCTTCACGGCGTCACCCCCGTGACCTGCAGTCGCAGCGCCATCGAGGCGCCCTGCAGCGCCGGATCGGCCGAGGCCGCCGGATAGGTGACGGTGAGCCGGTACGTCCGGGTCTCACCGGGGGCGATGCTGCCGGCGGCGACCGTGGTGAAGTCGGAGGCGGCGCCGTCGTAGAGCGTCACGGCGGCGCCCGTCACGTCTTCCACCCGCAGGGCCAGGGCCTCCGATACGGCGGGTGCGGCGGGCGTGTCGACCAGGCTCACCCGGCCGATCGTGTACACGCCGGTCACCGTCCCCGCCCCGGTGATGTCGACCGTGGCGCTCCTGCTCTCACCCGGCTGCAGAAGCGAAGCGTCGAGCAGCACCTGGCCTTCCGCGGAGTTCGTGTGGGAGAGCGTGCCGGCGACGAAGACGTTGGCCGGGTTGGCGCTGCCGGCAGTGTACGCGGCGCTGGAGAAGGCGACCGACTGGAGCGCCACCGCGAGCAGCCCAAGCGCGAGCAGGGAGGTGACGGCCTTGCCGGCCTTCGTCCCTGTGAAGCGCTTGGCGGTCACGGTGGCTCCTTCGTGCGGGTCGCGGGCAGTGACTTGAAGAAGAGGGGGGGCGGGGCAAGGCCGCAGGCCCGGCCCCGCCCCCCGAGGGATCGATCCAGGTCAGGCGATCAGTCGCTGACAGCATCCCACCTGAAGGCAGCTTCGGCGGAGTCGCCCTGGAAGTCGTTCCCAGCGGTGCTCGGGAAGGTCACGGTGAACACGTAGGTGTGCTGAGCGCCGGACGCCCAGCTGGCGACGCCACCCGGGGTGAGGTTGAGAGTCCCGATCGCGTCGAGGTTGCCGTCATAGATCTCCACGCCGTCCTGAGTGATCCTGCACTGCAGAAGAGTCGCAAACGCGGGGGCGCTCGCCGGGTCAACGGCGCTCGTTAGCGTGAACGTGCCGCTGACGGTTCCCGTGTTCTTGATGATCGCGGTGCCGCTGGTGGAGTCACCGGGAGCCATCGCGGACATAGACAGACCCACGACGGGGTTGCCCTCATTGTTTGCGAGCGTCGAGTCGTAGTTGCCGATTGACAGC
>CAYTRM010000289.1:0-3766 GCA_964440225.1 uncultured Thermoleophilia bacterium
TCGATGTGGCAGCGCCACACCCACCAGGTCGAGCGGTCCTGGCTGCGGGTGACGAAGTCGCGGATGGCGAGCGGCTGCGGATCGTGGATGACGATGAAGTCGAAGGGCCGGGTGAGCTCGGCGGCGTTGACCCGGCACACCTCCTCGTACAGCTCGCGCGCCTCCGCGGGGAAGTCGACGCTGTGCCCCTGCAGCCCGTTGTGGAAGCTCTTGGTGACGTTGAAGAACTCGGGCGGCGCCGTCAGGATCTGCCAGTGCGCCTCGAGGCCGGCGTCGGTGACGAGCGGCACGAGCGTGTACAGGATCTCGGCGGCCCCGCCGCCGAAGGCGGTGGCGTTGACGTGCAGGACCTGGCGGCCGCGAAGCCGCTCCGCCAGTTCGTCGATCTCGGACATGAGCTCGCCCGGGACGATGCTCCGGTAGTCGGCGAGGGTCTTGCGGCCGACGTTGACTTCGTGCATGTGACCTCCGTCGTGCGCGTGCGGGAGCCGGACGCCGCCCGCCGTCCCGGCGTAGTACATCACACCGCGGCGCTTCGCTAAACTCGGGGGGATGACCACCAGGACACCCCCCGCTCCGGAACCGCTGACGATCGCCTCCGACGGCATCGAGCTGGCCGGCCGGCTCTTCCGGCCGGCCGGCCCTCCCCGCGGCGCCCTGCTCGTCTGTCACGGCGCCGGCAGCCGCAAGGAGAACCACGCGATCATGGGCGAGCAGGCGGCGGCGGCCGGCCTGGCCGCCCTCACCTTCGACTTCCGCGGCCACGGCGAGAGCGGCGGCGAGCTCGGGCCGCACGGCTGGCGCGACGCCGTCGCCGCCGGCCGGACGCTGCTCGAGGCCGGCGGCGCCCCCTGGCTGGCGGCGCGTGGCGCGAGCATGGGCGGCTGCTTCCTGCTTCTGGCCGCCCACGCCCATCCGGACCTTTTCCGCTCGCTGGCGCTCCTCTGCCCGGCGGACGGAGCGTCGCTGCTCGCCGGGCTGGACGAGCCCGAGCGCGCGAAGGAGGGCGCATCTGCCGAGACGGGATTCCCGCCCGAAGTCCGGGCGGACGACGGCTACGCGGCCCGCTTCGCCGTGCGTGAGTTGCGGCCGTTCCTGCAGCGACTCGACCTCGTCGCCGCCGCCCGCGGCCTCCCCCGCGTGCTCCTCGCGCACGCGCGCGACGACGACCAGGTGCCGTTCGCGCACAGCGAGCGCCTGGCGGCAGTGCTGGCCGCGCCGACCAGGTTCATCGCGCTCGACGAGGGCGGGCACCACGGCCCGGGGCGTTCGCCGGCGGTGGCAAGAGCGACCCTCGAGTGGGCGCTGGAGAACGGCGGCAGCCCGGCCACCCGGCGCGATCCGGAGGCGCGGCCGGGCCCGATCACGCCGTGACACCGCGCCGCCGCCTGATGCCCGGCCGCCCCTAGACCGTGCGGCGAGACGACGACGCGTCGTCGTGCCACGCCGTCAGGCCGAGCCGTCGCAGACGCGTCTGCATGGCCTGCCGGCTCACGTCGAAGCGGCCGGCGAGTCGCGTGACGTCGCGGCCCTGCTCGACCACGGCCTCACGCACGAGCGCCTCCGGCATGAGAAGCTCGGCGGCGAACTGGTCGGCCTCCCGCTCCTGGGCCTTCCACGCAGCGTTGCCGTGGCCGCCGCGCTCCGGCCGCAGCCGCTCCGCATGCAGCACGAAGTGCCCGATCTCGTGAGCGATGGTGAATCTGCGCCGGCAGGCGTCGCTGCACCCTTGGACCACGATCGCGTGGCCGTCGCCGAGGGGCTCCAGTGCGGCCTCGCAGGCGAACGGCTCCCGGTCCCGGTGCACGAGCTCGAGATTGAGCGCGCTGATCACGTCGCGAAGCGCGACCGGCTCTCGCGAGACGCCGGCGAGAGCGAGCAGGCGCGTCGCGTGGAGGCGGATGTCTGTCGCGGAGTGCTGCACGGGGGTGACCTCCGCCGCAGTCTACCACCGGGGAGGAGGCGGCGCCGTCGCCGTGTCTGCCGACCGGGCTTCCGGGTGTTCGGCGAGCCGCCGGACAGGCGGCGCCTGCGGCGGCCGCGGCGCCGCTCAGGCGCCGAAGAGCGGCAGCAGCCGCGCCACGATGCCGCCGACGAACAGCGCGATCGCTATCGTGCCGGCGCAGATCACCGCGGTGCGCCTCCATCCCAGCTCACGGGCGAGGACGGCGATCGTCGCGATGCACGGCACGTAGATCGCGTTGACGAGAGCGTAGGTCACGATCTGCGACGTGCTCATGAACGAGGAGATGCCGACGACGGCGCCTCCCGCCTCGACGGCGGCGAACACCAGCAGCAACTGCAGCGCCAGCTCCTTGCGCAGGATGGCGAAGAGGAGCGTGAGCCCGGCGACCATCGGGAGCAGCAGCCACCCCTCGACGAGAGGCTCGAGAACGCTCCCGACCCTCCACACCCAGCCGGTCTCGTAGAGCAGACCGAGCGCCATGCTGCCGAGGACGATGATCGGCGCCGCGTCCCAGACGAACTCGCGGAAGCGCCGCCAGGTCTTGTGCACCACCTGCCGCAGCACCGGGCGGCGGAACGGGAACATCTCCATCACGAGGACGCCCTTGTCGCCCGGCATCAGCCGGTTCAGCCCCAGCCCCGTGAGGATGATGACCACGATGATCACCGCATAGGTGAACAGCGCGTACTGCCAGCCGGCCACGGCGGCCACGGCCCCGATGATCACCGCGGTGCGCGCGCTGCACGGAACGAGCGTCGCAAGCACGGCTGCGATGGTCCGCTGCCGTATGTTGCCCAGCGAGCGCGTGGCGATGATCGCCGGGACGTTGCAGCCGCCGGCGGCGATCAGCGGGATGATCGCGCGCCCGTGCAGCCCGACGCGGTGCATGATCCGGTCACTGAGAAAGGCGGCCGCGTTCATGTAGCCGGTGTCCTCGACCATCGCGAGGATGAAGTAGAAGGTCAGGATGTACGGGATGCCCACGGCGAGCGTCGCGAGGATGCCTCCGTCGACCCCCCAGAGCACGACTCTGCCGACGGTGCCGTCGCCGAATACCGCCTCGACGACGCCGACGACCGCCGGTGAGATCCAGGCGGTCCAGGCGGCGGTGAGCAGCCTCGCGAGCACGTCGCCGACCACGAAGAGCGTGGCAAAGACGGCGGTGATCACGCCGATCAGGATGGGGATCCCGGTGCGCGGCGCGGTGGTGAGGCGCCACCAGCGATCGGCGCTGCCGGGCGCGTCCTGAGCCGCCGCCGCCAGCGCCCGCGCCTCCGCGTGCCGCGCCTTGGCGATGTCGAGCGCGAACCCTTCGTCGGCGTCGGTCAGGCCGCCGCCCGCATCCAGTTCGAGCTGCGCGACGATGTCGGCGTCGCCCTCGAGGGCGGCGAACGCCGCCGCGCGGACCCCGAGCCCGCCGGGCGGCCTGAGGCTGTCCTCGGGCCGCGCCTCGATGTGGAGAGCGAGTTCCCCGATGCGCTCCTCGACAGCGGAGGGCAGCGGCGTGCCCGCCGTCTCGCCCAGCCCGCCACCGGCCGAGACGGCCACGATCGCCGCCTCGAGCTCGCCGAGCCCGGTCCCTCGCGGCGCGACCGTGGGGACGACGGGCACACCGAGGTCGCGGGCGAGGGTCTCGGCGTCGGGCATACGCCCCCGGCGACGCGCCTCATCCGAGAGATTGAGAGCCACGACGACGCGATACCCGAGATCGAGGAGCTGGAGAGGGAGGGTCCAGGCGCGCCGCGGGGTGGGCGCCGCGACCACCGGCGCCGTGGCCGCCGGGACCCGGTCCAGGGGGGC
>CAYTRM010000290.1:0-3761 GCA_964440225.1 uncultured Thermoleophilia bacterium
AACATCTTCCTCCTGCGCGAGGTCCTCGACCGCTACGACCCGGCCGTCGTGCTCATGTACTTCCTCACGACGCACTACCGCAGCCCGCTCGAGTTCGGGGCCGAGAAGCTCGACGAGGCGAAGGCCGCGTACGCCCGCCTCAGCGACGCGCTCGCGGACATCGACTTCCGCGTCGCCAACGCGGCGCGCGCCGCCGCCCGCGGCGAGTGCCCCGACCTGGCGCTTCGCGCCGAGGCCGCGAGGATGGCCTTCGGCGAGCGTATGGACGACGACCTCAACACGGCCGGCGCGCTGGGTGAGCTGTTCGCGCTGGTCGGCGAGATGCACCGCTACCTCACGGCCGTCGACCACGGCGAGTCGCCGCTCGACACCGAGGCGCTGGCGACGGTGCGCGAGGTGCTGGTCGAGTCGCTCGCAGTCCTCCTCATCGACGTGCCCGGGCTCGCATCGGACCTGACCGCCGTCGGCAGCGTCGCCGGCGAGGGCGCCGCCGCGTGTGTCACCGGAGAGGTCGCGCTGCTCCCGGCCACGCGACTCGCCGGGGAGGGCCGCTGGGACGACGTCGCGCTGGTCTACGCCGACCGCCTCGGCTGCGCCGACGCGTCGTACGCCTGCGTGCTGCGCGACCACTATCGCGCGCAGAAGCAGTGGGACGCCGCCGACAGGCTGCGCGACGAGATCCAGGCCGCCGGGTTCGAGGTGCGCGACACGCCCCAGGGCACCCAGGTGGTCAGGAAGCCGTGAGACGGCGGGTCAGGCCACGATGAGCGCCGCCACGAGCACCGCTGAGCCGGCGAGGCCGCCGGCGATGCCGAGAACCGGCTCCGCGGCGGCGCGGGGTGCGTAGCGGCATGGACTGGATCTACGGCCGCAACGTTGTGAAGCTGGCGCTGACGGCCGGCGCGCGGCGGCGAGCCCTGAGGCTCGCCGCGACCGCGCCGGCGCTCAAGGCGCTCGGAGCGGGCCTCCCGCCGGCGCTGCCCGTCGAGACGGTCACCGGTGACGCGCTCCACGAGTTGCTCGGCACCCATGAGCACCAGGGGGTCGCTCTGCAGGTCGAGGCGTTCTCCTACGCCGACCCCGACGAGCTCCTGACCGGCGATGTGCTCGTGGTGCTCGACGAGGTCACCGACCCGCACAATCTCGGCGCCGTCGCGCGGACCGCGCTGGCCGCCGGGGCCGCGGGCCTCGTGCTGCCGAAGCATCGCTCCGCCCACGTGACGCCGGCGGCCGTCAAGGCGTCCGCCGGCACGCTCGAGCACCTTCCCGTCGCCCAGGTGACGAACGTCGTGAGCTTCCTCGGCGACGCCAAGAAGGCGGGCTTCTGGACGTACGGGGCGGCCGGTGAGGCGTCGACCCCGTATCTGGACCTCGACTTCACGGGCCGCGTCGTGCTCGTGCTCGGAGCGGAGGGGCGCGGTCTGCGGCCGCTCGTCGCCCGTACTTGCGACGCGCTCGTTTCCATCCCGATGGCGCCGCCGGTCGAGAGTCTCAACGTCAGCGTGGCGGCGGCGCTGCTCCTCTACGAGGTGCGCCGCCGGCGCCAGGCACAGGAGAGCGGCCGTGCCCCCGGCGCCGGGTGAGACCGCTGCGACCGGCGCGGGCGTATGACTGACACGCTCTACATCGTCGACGGCTACAACGTCCTGCACGCCATGTTCCGCGGCGCCGGCAAGGAGGAGATCTTCGCGCGCCGCGACTGGCTCGCCGGTCAGCTGGCGAGCTTCGCCGCGCTTCGCGGCGCGCGCGCCCTGCTGGTCTTCGACGGGCGCGGCCCGGCCAGCACCAGCAGCATCCCGATCAAGGGCGCGCCGGTCGAGGTGGTGTTCGCCGGCGGCCGCTTCACCGCCGACACGCTCATCGCGCGGCGCATCGCCGAGCAGCCGGCCGACGTGGAGGTCGTCGTGGTCTCGGCCGACCAGGAGGTCCAGCGCACCGCCTCGCGTGCCGGTGTGAGTCGCATGACGCCGCCGGAACTGGCCGGTCATCTGTCCGGCGGTACGCAACGCGGGCAGGCTCTTGACTCTGCCCCATACTCGACTAGAATGCCCTCACGGCTTGAAGATGAAGTTGACCCTGAGACTTTGCGCAAGCTGGAGGAACTGCGGAACAAGCCGCAGTAGGCGTCCCGGGGGCCACGATTCGCGGGACGTGCAGGGGCAAACGAGCGGAGGTGGGGACACGAATGGCTCGCCATGCCGACCACAGCCGCGGCGCGAAGTCGTCTCACAACCCTCAACTCTACAGTGAGAGTAACGACTTCGCGCTGGTGCAGGCGTATCGCAGGGGGAACCAGGCGGCGCTCGACGCGCTGATGCTGCGCTACCACCAGTTCGTCCGTCTCAAGGCCAGTTCGTACTTTCTCGCCGGCGGCGACGCCGAGGATCTCATCCAGGAGGGGATGCTGGGTCTCTACAAGGCCGTCCGGGACTACCGCGACGACCGGCTGGCGAGCTTCCGCAGTTTCGCCGAGCTCTGCATCACCCGCCAGATCATCACCGCCATCAAGACGGCGACCCGCCAGAAGCATGTGCCGCTGAACGGCTATCTCTCGTTCAGTCAGTCGCCCAGCGATTCCTCGGACGACGGCGACTGTTCGCTGGCCGACGTCCTGCCGGGGCCCACGACGCACGACCCGGTCAACCAGGTCATCAGCTCGGAGGAGGTCGACAGCCTCACGAGCTGCCTCACCAGTATGCTCTCCGAGCTCGAGGGCAAAGTCCTGCGGCTCTACCTGCAGGGACTGAGCTACGAGCGCATCGCCGCTGAGCTCGGGTGCGACTGCAAGACCGTCGACAACGCCCTGCAGCGCATCAAGCGCAAGGTCGACCTGCACCTCGAGGGGCGGCGCGTCCCCAGCTGACGTGGAGCGCTCGCCGCGGCGCTCGCCGTGTGCGGCGCACGCTCCCCGGGCGGCTCAGAAGGTCATCAAGCTGACGTCGTGCCCCTGCTGCTGGACGAGCAGCTTGAAGTCGTGCGGGTTGCTCGCCACCTGGGCCGCGTCGCTTAGAGTGATCAGGCCCTCCTCGTACAACGTGAGCAGAGCCTGGTCGAACGTCTGCATTCCGTAGAAGTCGCCCTCTTTGATCGCGTCGGCGACCAGGCTGGCCTGGTCGGGGTCGAGGATGAAGTCACGGATGCGGTTGGTGCACACCATGATCTCGATGGCCGGCACGCGGCCCTGACCGTCCGCGCGTACGAGCAGGCGCTGGCTGATGATGCCCTTGAGGGTCCCGGCGAGCATGATCCGAATCTGCTTCTGCTGGTGGAGGGGGAAGAAGTCGATGATCCGGTTGATCGTCTCGGTCGCGTCGATCGTATGCAGCGTGCTCATCACGAAGTGGCCGGTCTGGGCGGCCGTGAGCGCGGCCGAGACCGTCTCCGGGTCGCGCATCTCGCCGATCAGGATGTCGTCCGGATCCTGGCGCAGGACGTACTTGAGCGCCGATGCGTAGGTGTCGGTGTCCAGCCCGATCTCACGCTGGTTGATGATCGACTTCTTGTCCTTGTGCAGGACTTCGATCGGGTCCTCCACGGTGACGATGTGGCGACGCATCGTGTTGTTGATGTGGTCGATCATCGCCGCCAGGGTGGTGGTCTTGCCGGAGCCGGTCGTCCCGGTCACGAGAACGAGGCCGCGGGGCTCCAGCGCAAGCCGCTTGATGATCTCGGGGAGGTGCAACTCCTCGAAGCTCGGGATCTTCGTCGTCACCTGGCGCATGGCCACGCTGATGCTGCCGCGCTGGCGGAAGACGTTCACG
>CAYTRM010000291.1:0-3757 GCA_964440225.1 uncultured Thermoleophilia bacterium
CGCCCACCATGAGGATCTGCTTGAACATCTGCGGGCTCTGCGGCAGCGCGTAGAAGTGGTGCGGCTGCAGGCGCGAGGGCACGAGGAAGTCGCGCGCCCCCTCGGGCGAGGACTTCGTCAGGTCGGGGGTCTCCACCTCGAGGAAGCGGTTCTCGTTGAGGTACGCCCGCGCCGCCTGCGTCGCGGCGTGCCGCAACTCGAGGTTCGCGAGCATCGGCGCGCGACGCAGATCGAGGTAGCGGTACTTGAGACGAAGGGTCTCGTCGACGTCGACCTGTTCCGCGCTCTCGATCTCGAACGGCGGCGTCTTGGCGCGGCTCAGGATCTCGAGGCCGTCCACCTGCACCTCGACGTCGCCGCTGGGCAGATTCGGGTTCACCGTCTCGGGTGAGCGCGCCACGACGACGCCGCGGGCGGCGAGCACGTACTCGGGGCGCACCTGCTCGGCGAGCGCGTGCTCGGCGGAGGCGTGCGACGGGTCGACGACCAGCTGCACGAGACCGCTGCGGTCGCGCAGGTCGATGAAGATGAGGCCGCCGTGGTCGCGGCGGCGAGCGACCCAGCCGGCCAGGCGCACGGCGCGGCCGACGTCGCCGGCGCGCAGCTCTCCGGGATACGCATCGCGCAGCATCAGGTCTCCTTCATGAGCCGTGTGGCGACCAGTGACGGCAGCTCGGCGGCGGCGACGTCCTCTTCTCCGCCGCCCTTCATCCCGCGCAGGCGCACGGAGCCCTCCGCCGACTCTTCGAGTCCGACGAGCGCGGCGAACGGCGCGCCGCTGCGGCCGGCCTGCTTGAGCTGGCCTTTGGGGCTGCGCCCAGCCAGGTCAAGGTCCGCGGCGAGGCCGGCGGCGCGCAGGCTCTGCGCAAGGGCGAACGCGGCCGGCCGCGCCTCGCCCGCGAAGCACACGATGTAGACGTCGGGCGTGCCGCCGGCGGCGAGGGGCTCGCGCATCGCCAGAGCGATGCGCTCGAGACCGCTGCCCCAGCCCACGCCCGGCGTCGGCTGCCCGCCGATCTGCTCCACAAGGCCGTCGTAACGCCCGCCGCCGCCGACGCCGCTCTGGGCGCCGAGCCGGTCGGAGTTGAACTCGAAGGTGGTGCGCGTGTAGTAGTCGAGGCCGCGCACCAGCCGGAAGTCGAGGTTGGGCTCGAGCCCGGCGCCGCGGACGAGCGCGAGGACCTCGTCGAAGTGCTCACGGCACTCCGGGCACAAGTGGTCGCCGATGCGCGGAGCCGCGTCGAGCACCGCGCGGCAGCTCTCGACCTTGCAGTCGAACGTCCGCAGCGGGTTGAGGTCGAGCCGCTCGACGCAGTCGCCGCAGAGCTCGTCCTCACGCCGGCGCAGGTACTCGCGCAGCTCTTCCACATACGCCGGCCTGCAGGCCGCGTCGCCCATGCTGTTCATGTTGAGCGTGACGCCCTCGACGCCGAGCTCGGCGAAGATGGCCGCCAGCATCGCGATGACCTCGGCGTCCACGGCGGGCTCGGCGGAGCCTATGGCCTCGGCGCCGATCTGATAGTGCTCGCGGTAGCGGCCGGCCTGGGGCTTCTCGTAGCGGAACATCGGGCAGTAGTACCAGAGCTTCACCGGCTGCGGCAGCTTGTGCATGCCGTGCTCGACGTAAGCGCGGCAGATCGGGGCAGTGCCCTCGGGGCGCAGCGTGAGCGAGCGGTCGCCCTTGTCGGTGAAGGTGTACATCTCCTTGCGCACGATGTCGGTGGCCTCGCCGACGCCCCGCTCGAACAGCCCCGTCTCCTCGAACTCGGGAGTGACGACGTGCCGGTACCCGTACGCGGCGAAGACCCGCGCAGCCGCCGCGACGACGGCGTCACGCTGCTCGGCGTCGTCCGGGAGCAGGTCGTAGGTGCCCTTGGGGGCGCGGGGAGCGTTCACCAGCGGTGTTCCGGGTCGTAGCGGAGCGGCGAGAGGAATGGGTTGAGCGCGAGCTCACGGCCCAGCGACGTGTCGGGGCCGTGCCCGCTGTGAACGGCCGCGTCGGCGGGAAAGCGGCGCACGAGCATCGCGATCGAATTGAGCAGGGCGTCCATGTCGCCGCCGGGAAGATCGGTGCGCCCGACACTGCCCTGGAAGAGCAGATCGCCGACGAACAGGTGCTCCTCGCCGATCGCGAAGGTGTACGAGCCGCGGGAGTGTCCCGGCGTGGGAATGGCCAGCACCGGGATCGCGAGATCGAGCGTCCGCTCCCCGGCGATGGTCGTCGCCGTCTCGACCGGCTCGATGTCGAAGCCGGCCATGGAGCCGAGGCCGCCGTCGGTCATCTGGCCGGCGTCCGCCTCGCCTACGTACACGGGGATGTCGAAGTGCCGCGCCAGCGGCGCCACGCCCCCGAAGTGGTCGAAGTGACCGTGCGTGACCAGCACGGCGGCAGGCGCGAAGCCGAACTCGGTGAAGGCCTCGATGACGACACCGGCCTCGTCGCCGGGGTCGATGACGAGCCCGGCCTCGCCGCGGACGACGATGAAGCAGTTGGCCTGCAGTGGTCCGAGCGGAAGAGCGAAGACTTCGAGAGGGTCGGGCATGCGGCTACCTCGGTCGGTCGGAGTTCGTGCGTGAGGGTATCAGACGGCGGCGAACACGGTCGACCGCGCCGCCGTCGCCGACGCGAGCGGGACGCCTCGCCGGGCCGGACCCGACCCTCCGCCCGAGGCCCGGGCGAGGACGTGCGGCGACCGTCAGCCGCCCACGACGCGATAGGCGTCGTACACGGTCTGGATGCTGCGGATGTTGGCGAGGATGTTGTCCAGCTGGCGGACGTCGCCGACCTCGAGCGTGAAGCGGTCGCGCACGACTCCGTCGGGCAGCGTCTGCATGCTGCCGCCGATGATGTTGACACCGGAGTCCGAGAGGGTGCGCGCGAGGTCCTCGAGCAGGTGGTTGCGGTCGAGCGCCTCGACCATGATCTCGACGCGGAAGGCCATGCCGCCCAGACCCTGCCACCCCACCTTGGTGAACCGCTCCGGGTTCTTCATGAGAGCGCGCGCGTTCTTGCAGTCCTTGCGGTGGATGGTGATGCCCTTGCCCAGCGAGATGTACCCGACGATCTCGTCGCCCGGGATGGGCTTACAGCACTTCGCCATCCGGACCATGATGTCGCTCATGCCCTCGACGGCGATCCCGAAGTCGCCCGAGAGCGCCTGAGGCTCCTCGACCTCCTGCACCGGGCGCGACGGCAGCATCTCGGGAGGCGGCGTCGCCTCCTTCATGGTGCCGGCCCGCTGCATCACCTTGTTGGCCACCGTCTTGACGGGGATGCGGCCGGAGCCCAGCGCCACGAAGAGATCGTCCGGCTTCTTGAAGCCGATCTCCTTGCAGATCTGGGCGAACACCTTGGACGTCAGGATCTTCTGTGCCGGGAGACCCTCGCGCCGGAGGACCTCCTGCAGCAGATCGCGTCCCGAGTGCTCGGAGTCCTCGCGCTGCTCGCGCCGGAAGTGCTGGCGGATCTTCTGTCGCGCGCGCGTCGACTGGACGATGTCGAGCCAGTCTCTCGACGGGCCGTGGCTCGACTTGCTGGTGATGATCTCGATGATGTCGCCGCTGCTCAGCTTCGTGTGCAGCGGCACGATGCGGCCGTTGACTTTCGCGCCCACGCAGTGGTTGCCAACGCCCGAGTGGATTCGGTAGGCAAAATCGATCGGCGTTGCGCCGCGCTGCATGCTCATGATGTCGCCCTTGGGCGTAAACAAGAGAACCTCGTCTAAAAACAGGTCGGTTTTTAAGCTGTCGATAAACT
>CAYTRM010000292.1:0-3755 GCA_964440225.1 uncultured Thermoleophilia bacterium
CATCGTGCGGCAGTTCGGCATCGACGTGGAGCGGCCCCTGCTGCTCCAGGTCTCCCGCTTCGACCCATGGAAGGACCCTCTGGGCGTGGTCGACGTGTACCGCACCGTCAAGGCGCGTCACCCCGACATCCAGCTCGCCCTGATCGGGTCGATGGCCAGCGACGACCCTGAGGGCTGGGACTATCTCGAGCGCGTCATCGCGTACGTCGGCGGTGACCCCGACGTGTTCATCCTCTCCAACCTCGACAACGTCGGCTCGGTCGAGATCAACGCCTTCCAGAGCCACGCCGACGTGATCATGCAGAAGTCGACGCGCGAAGGGTTCGGCCTCACGGTCACGGAGGCGCTCTGGAAGGGCCGTCCGACCATCGGTGGCGCCGTCGGGGGCATCCCGCTGCAGATCGAAGACGGCGTGACCGGCTACCTGGTGCAGTCGGCGGCGGAGTGCGCGGAGCGCTGTCTCGAGGTTCTCGCCGACCCCGACCGTCACCGCGCCATGGCCCTGCGCGGCAAGGAGAAGGTCCGTCGCGAGTTCCTCACCCCCCGGCTGCTCCGTGACGACCTCCGCCTGTTCGCCGATCTCGAGGCGGGTAAGATAGGGGTCTAGCGGCGACCGGGGGGAGCGGCGTGCAGGGTGTCGATCTGACGAAGCGGCGTCTCGTGGTCGCCGCCAACCGCGGCCCCGTGTCGTTCCACAGCGATCCCTTCGGTGAGCCGGTCGTCACGCGCGGCCCCGGCGGCCTCGTCACCGTGCTCACGCACATGCTGCGCGAGCACCCGGGTACGTGGGTGGCGGCGGCGCTCGGCGGCGAAGAGCGTCGCCTGGCCGCCGAGAGCCGTGCCGTCGAGGTCGAACTCGACGGTGTCGCCTACAGCCTGCGCTACGTCGCCGTCGACCCCGCCGCGTACCACAAGTACTACAACATCGTCGCCAACCCGATGCTGTGGTTCATCCAGCACTACCTGTGGGACCTCGGGCGACATCCGGACATCGGCGCCGAGGAGCTGGACGCCTGGCACAACGGGTACGTCGTCGTGAACGACCAGTTCGCCAAGGCCGTGGTGGACGAGGTGCGGCGGGGCGCCGACGGGCGGCGCCGGCGCGGGGCCGCCGGTCGGGGCGCCGACGCCGTCGTCTTCCTCCACGACTACCAGCTCTACTGCGTCGCTCCACAGGTGCGCGCCGTCTGCCCCGACGCCTTCCTTCACCAGTTCGTCCACATCCCGTGGCCGCAGAGCGACTACTGGCGGGTGCTGCCGGACCACATCCGCAGCGCCGTCTTCGAGGGGCTGCTCGGCAACGACGTCGTCGCCTTCCACACCCGGCACTACGTGAGGAACTTCCTGCGCTGCTGCCAGGACCTTCTGGACCTCGAGGTGGACGCCGCCGCCGGCGTCGTCCGCTACGACGGCCGTGAGGTCTGGGTGCGCGCGTACCCCGTCAGCATCGATCCCGATTCGCTCCGCGGCGCCGCGAAGTCCCGGCGCGCGTATGCCGCGGAGCGGGCGCTTCGCGGCAAGCGGCGGGAGGCGCTCCTCCTGCGCGTCGACCGGCTCGACCTCAGCAAGAACATCATCCGGGGCTTCGTCGCGCTCGACCGCCTCCTCGAGTTGCACCCCGAGTTCAAGGAACGCCTCACGTTTGTCGCCCTCCTGCAGCCTTCGCGCGAGGACGTGGAGGAGTACGTCACCTACCGCGAGCGCGTGGAGCGCGTGGCCGCCGACGTGAACACGCGGCACGGCACCACCGACTGGATGCCGATCGACCTGCGCATCCAGGACGACTTCCCCGTCACGCTCGCCGCCTACGCGCAGTACGACGTGCTGTTCGTGAACGCGATCAGCGACGGCATGAACCTCGTCGCCAAGGAAGGCCCCATTCTGAACCGCCACGATGGGGTGCTCGTGCTCAGCGAGTATGCGGGCGCCTTCGAGGAGCTCGGCGCGTTCGCCCTCGGGGTCAATCCCTTCAACATCGAGCAGCAGGCCGACGCTCTGTACAAGGCGCTCACGATGGACGGGGACGAGCGCGAGGAGCGCGCGGGGATGCTGCGCGCCGTGATCGAGGGCAACAGCATCGGCAAGTGGGTGGACGCCCAGTTCGCCGACATCGCCGCCAAGCTCGCCGGTCCGCCGGAGACGACGCCGGAGGCCGGCGCCTGAGTCGCCTCAGGTGTGCGGGTACGCGGCGATCAGCACGATGCCGTAGACGAGGAAGACCCCGGCGACGCCCATCGTCGCGTACCGCACTCCCTTGATGGTGAAGCGCTGTCCGATCGCGACCAGGAAGAGCACGGCGGCCAGGATCACCGTCACGCGCACGTAGTGCTCGCCGGTCTCCCGCGAGTGGACGCCCTCGTTGAAGGCCTCCGCGGCCTCGTCGGCCAGGGCGTCGCCCTGTTCGCTCAGCGGGTTACGGAACCCGGGCATGCGCCCGGGTCCCGCGGGAGCGTCCGGGTCCGTGAATGGATCCAGGGCCAGCCACGCCTCGAATGCCGTCTTGTACTCTTCGGTGAAGCGATTCTCGAGGATGGCCTGCAGTTCGTCGTCACCCGATGTGCGGGCCTGCAGCCAGGCGTTGAACGTGCTCGCGTCGTAGGCCAGGATCTGGTTCGCCTCGAGGTGCTTCTCCACGCTCTCGGAGCGCAGGCGCGAGGACTCGGCGTAGGCGCGGGCGCTCTCGCCGTCCCACCGCGCCGCCTGGTAGCCGCTGAGGGCGGTCGCGAGCGCCACGAGGGCGAGCAGCACGGCCTCGAGGATCTCGACCATCTCGACGCGCCGGCGGTGCCCGCCCGGGTCCGGCGCGTGGCCGCCGTGCTCTCGCAGGTGGTTCGCGATCTCGGCGTTGACGTTGGCCTCGGGCATGCGGCTCTCCTCCGGATCCGCGCCGCTCGTCCCGGCGGCGCCGGAGCTCATCGTAGTACAGATGTCGCGCTCATAGTGAAGGTGTCGCGGACGGGCGCCGGCCGACGGCCCGATTGATTCATGTCCAGTTCGGCGAGCGGGCGCGGCGGCTATCTTGTGGTCATGGAGACGACGGCGACGCCGCCCGCGGCCTCACCGGCCGGCGGCGGCAGGGAGCGTGCGCTGATGATCCTCGAGATCTTCGGGTCCGGCTGTGAGAAGTGCCGGGCCCTCGAGGCCGCGGTCCACGCTGCCCTCGACGAGCTCGGCCTGGCCTCCGAGACCACGATCTACCGCATCGAGGACCCCGCCTGCATGGTCGGGCGGGGCGTGTGGCGGGCGCCGGGACTCGCCGTCGACGGCAGGGTGGTGTCGCGCGGGCGGGAGCTGACGGCGGCGGAGGTCGGCGACCTCATCCGCTCCGCCGGGGGCTGAGCCCGGGTCGTCATCACGGCCGTGGCCGCAACGCCGGACCGGCCGTCGCCGGCTCAGCGGGGAGGTGCGAGGCGCGTCCGGGCCATCTCCACGTAGTCTTCGGCGACATCGATGCCCACGGCCCGGCGGCCGAGCTCGCGGGCGACGGCCGCCGCCGTACCGGTGCCGCAGAACGGGTCGAGGACGACGCCGCCCGGCGGGCAGGTGGCGAGGATCGGGACGCGGCAGAGGTCCGCGGGGAACGGCGCGAAGTGGCCACGTCGTCCCTGCGTGTCCTCGGGCAGGATGTCCCACACGTCGCCCGGCTTGCTGCCGCCGGGGTGATAGCGGAGGAGGTAGAAGCCGCGCTCCTCGAGCTCGCGCGCCCGCCCCGATACGGCCGTGGCGTCCGAGTGCGTCGTGCGCTGGCGGCCGCG
>CAYTRM010000293.1:0-3751 GCA_964440225.1 uncultured Thermoleophilia bacterium
TCGTCGAGACCTACATCAGTTACCTGCGGCGCAAGGTCGACGCCGAGAGCGCCCCGCTGATCCACACCGTCCGCGGCGTCGGCTACAGTCTGCGCCTCCCCAAGGAGTGATGACGACGCCGTGAGCCTGCGCACCCGCCTGCTGCTGGCCGTCCTGGCCCTCGTTGCCGCCGGCTTCGTCGTGGCCGGCGCGGCCACGTACCTCTCGCTGCGCTCGTTCCTGCTCGAGCGCGTCGACCAGCAGTTGCGCGACGCGCGCGTGCCCGTCGCCAGGGCGCTCTCCAGCGGGCCCGGCGGCGCGCTGCCGTTCGACCCTGCAGGCGACGACCGCGCCCGCAACCTCCCTCCCGGGACGTACGGGCAGGTCCGCGACACGAGCGGCGCCATCCTCAACACCGTGACCTTCTCGTACGGCGACGATGAGCCGGCGCCGGTGCTGCCCGACCCGCTGCCGGCGGCAGGCGCCCGCGGCGCGACGATCTTCTCGGCCGGCAGCACCGACGGCACCACCGCCCCGGGATTCCGCGTGCTCGTCCAGGACGTGCCCAGCGTGCAGCGGGTGCTGGTCGTCGCGGTGCCTCTCACGGAGACGCGCCAGACGCTCGCGCAGCTCGTCGGCGTAGAGGTCGTCGTGCTGCTCGGCGTGCTCGCCGCGCTCGCCGTCGCCACCTGGCTCATCATCAAGCGCGACCTGCGGCCGCTCGAGACCATGGCCGTCACCGCCGACGCGATCGCCGCCGGCGACCTCACGCGGCGGGTGCAGCCGGCCGAGGGCCGCACGGAGGTGGGCCGGCTCGGCCTCAGCCTGAACTCCATGCTCGCGCGCATCGAGGTCGCGTTCGCGGAGCGCGCCGCCACCGAGGACAAGCTGCGGCGCTTCCTCGCCGACGCCTCGCACGAGCTGCGCACCCCTCTCACCAGCATCCGCGGCTACTCCGAGATGTTCGAGCGCGCCAAAGACGAGCCCGAGGACCTTGAACTGGCCATGCGCCGCATCGAGGAGGAGAGCAGGCGCATGGGCGTCATGGTCGAGGAACTGCTCGTGCTCGCCCGGCTCGGCGAGAATCGCGAGCCCGAGCGCGCGCCGGTCGACCTCGCGCGCGTCGTGAGCGACGCCGTGAGCGACGCGCGCGCCGCGGCGCCCCAGCGCGACATCCGGCTCGAGAGCGTCGAGACGATCGACGTGCTCGGCGACGACCACCAGCTCCGCCAGGTCGTCGCGAACCTGCTGAGCAACGCCGTGCGCCACACGCCGGACGAGGCGCAGATCCGCGTGCTCCTCACGGCCGGCGACGGGCACGCTACGCTCGCCGTCGCCGACGACGGCCCCGGGCTCGAGCCCGACGCCGCCGCCAAGGTGTTCGAGCCCTTCTACCGCGCCGACGAGTCGCGCGCCCGTGAGACCGGCGGCGCCGGCCTCGGCCTCGCCATCGTCGCCGCCATCGTGGAGGCGCACGACGGCGCCGTACGGCTCGAGACGGCGCCCGGATCCGGGGCGACGTTCTCCGTGACGATCCCGCTGGTGGACGACCCGGCGTAGCGACCGCGCGCGAAGCCCAGCGACCTACCCCTCGGCGAGCTTCAGCGAGACGTCCCTGGGCAGTGCGAGGCCGGTCAAGACGTACATGGCCTTCACCGCGCCGACCGGCACGACGCAGGCCTCACAGCACCCCGCCGTGCACAGCAACCCTCTCGCTTGCTCGAGGACTGGGTTCTCGCTGGGACTCAGCGACCGGATCGCGTCGACCGGCGAGATCTCGCGGAGCAGCGCATCGAATCGCGTCATGAGCTCGCACTCGGACCCGATCGCGAAGGTCACGTTGCGCCCGTCCTCGGTCCGGGCCGTGACGGTCACCGCGTACCCGCAGATGCCGGGGTCGATCTCCTCGCGGAGTTCCATCCTTCTCTCCCTTGTCCTCGACTCATGTCTCGGGCCGTCCGGCCGCGGGCGGGCCCGCGTCCCACCCTCGCGAGCTCAGCCGCCCGTCCAGCCTTCGCTCCGGTCCTCCCCGCCCTCCGCGAGGATCTCGAGGACGCGCCGCGCCGCTGAGGGCAGGCCGGTGCCCGGCCCGAAGATCGCCGCGACGCCCGCCTCGCGAAGCTCGGCGTGGTCTTGCGGCGGGACTACCCCGCCGACCACGACCGGCAGGTCGCTCCGCCCGGCCGCCGCCAGCGCCTCCGCGAGCGCCGGCACCAGCGTGAGGTGGCCGGCGGCGAGCGTGCTGGCGCCGACGACGTCGACCGCTTGCCTCACGGCGTCGGCGGCGGCCTCCTCCGGCGTCTGGAACAGCGGGCCGAGCGTGACGTCGAAGCCAAGGTCGGCGAACGCGGCCCCGACCACGTCCTGGCCGCGGTCGTGGCCGTCCTGGCCGAGCTTGCAGATGAAGAGTCGCGGCGGCCGGCCGTGGCCGGCCGCGAAGGCCGCGACCATCTCGCGGACCTCGGCGAGCGGCCGCGCGGCGTCGCCGTAGGAGCCCGCGTAGACGCCGCGCACGAGCTCGGGCATCGCCTCGTGGCGGCCGAACACCCGCTCGAGCGCGAGGCTCATCTCGCCGACCGTCGCCTCGGCGCGCGCCGCCACGACGGTGAGCTCGAGCAGGTTGCCCCGTCCGCTCCCGGCGCACGCCGTCAGAGCGGCCAGAGCGGCGTCCACCCGCGTCTGGTCCCGCCCGGCGCGGAGCTGCGCGAGCCGCTCCGCCTGCGCACGCCGCACGGCGCGGTTGTCGATCTTCAGGACCTTCTCGTCCTCCTCGCGCCCGGCCACGTCCCGGTTCACACCGACGACCACCTGGGCGCCCGAGTCGATGCGCGCCTGGGTGCGCGCCGCGGCCTCCTGGATGCGCCGCTTCGGGACGCCGGATTCGATGGCCTTCGCCATCCCGCCGGCCGCTTCGCACTCTGTGATGTGCGCCCAGGCGCGGCGCGCCAGCTCCCAGGTGAGCCGCTCGACGAAGTAGCTGCCGCCCCACACGTCGATCAGCGCGTCGGTGTCGGTCTCCTCCTGGAGGAACTGCTGCGTGTCGATCGCCAGCCGCTCGGAGAAGTCGCCGGGCAGCGCCAGAGCCTCGTCGTAGGCGTTGGTGTGCAGGCTCTGGGTCTGGCCCTGGGTCGCGGCCATGGCCTCGATGCAGGTGCGCACGACGTTGTCGTAGACGTCCTGCGCCGTGAGGCTCCACCCGCTCGTCTGGCTGTGGGTGCGCAGGTCCATGCTCTTCGGGTCGTGCGGGTCGAAACCCTTGACGAGCTTGGCCCACAGCAGCCGCGCGGCGCGCATCTTGGCGATCTCCATGAAGAGGTCCTTGCCGATCGACCAGAAGAAGGAGAGCCTCGGGGCGAAGTCGTCGATCCCCAGCCCCGCGGCGATGCCCGTGCGCAGGTACTCGAGACCGTTGGCCAGCGTGTAGCCGAGCTCGAGGTCGGCCGTCGCCCCAGCCTCCTGCATGTGGTAGCCGCTGATGCTGATGCTGTTGAAGCGCGGCATGTGGCGCGTCGTGTAGGCGAAGACGTCGCCGATGATCCGCATGCTCGGCTGCGGCGGGTAGATGTAGGTGTTGCGGACCATGAACTCCTTGAGGATGTCGTTCTGGATGGTCCCCGCGAGCCGCTCCTGCCGTGCCCCCTGCTCCTCGGCGGCCACGATGTAGAGCGCCATGATCGGCAGGACGGCGCCGTTCATGGTCATGGAGACGCTCATCTGCTCGAGAGGGATGCCGGAGAAGAAACACTCTGCTGCGGCTGTGATCTCCTCTGGC
>CAYTRM010000294.1:0-3722 GCA_964440225.1 uncultured Thermoleophilia bacterium
CGCGTGCACGGCATGGCGAAGGAGTGGGTGCGCCTCGGGCACCGGGTGACGGTGCTGACCTGCGCGCCCAACGTGCCCGCCGGCGTCGTGTACGAGGGCTACCGCAACCGCCCGTACCAGGAAGAGTGGATCGACGGCATCCGCACGGTCCGCGTCTGGACGTGGCTGGCGGCCAACCGCGGCCGCGTGCGCCGCGGCCTCAACTTCCTCTCGTACATGGCCGCGGCCGGCGCGGCCGGACCGCTGCTGCGGCCGCGCGCCGACGTGGTCATCGCGACCAGCCCGCAGTTCTTCGCCGGCTGGGCGGGCTGGCCGGTCGCACGCGCCCACGGCGCGCCGTTCGTGCTCGAGATCCGCGACATCTGGCCCGACTCGATCACCGCCGTAGGCGCCCTCGAGGAGGGCCGTGTCATCCGCGCGCTCGAGAGGCTCGAGCGCGCCCTCTACGACGGCGCCGACCACATCGTCGCCGTCGGCGACGGCTACCGCCGGAACATCATCCGCAAAGGCGTGGACCAGGCCAAGGTCGACATCGTCACCAACGGCGTGGACGTCGACCTGTTCGAGCCGCGCGACGCCGACCAGGCGCTCCGCGCGCGGCTCGGCTTCTCGCCGGAGACTTTCGTCGTCACCTTCGCGGGGACGATCGGGATGGCCAGCGGGCTCGAGGTCGCGCTCGGCGCCGCGCGGCGGCTCAAGGCGCAGGGGCGCGACGACATCGCCTTCCTCCTCGTCGGCGACGGGGCCGTGCGCGCCGACCTCGAGGCGGCGGCGCGCTCCGAGGGCCTCGGCAACGTCGTCTTCACCGGCATGGTGCCGCGCGCCGAACTGCCCGCCTATCTCGCGAGCAGCGACGCCTGCCTCGTCCACTTCCGCAAGCAGGACCTCTTCGGCACCATCCTGCCGAGCAAGTTCTTCGAAGACGCGGCGATGGAGCGGCCGATCCTGCTCGGCTTCGAGGGCGACGCCCGAGCGATGCTCGACGAGGCCGACTGTGGAATCGCCTTCGAGCCGTCCAACGCCGAGGAGCTGGCGGCGGCCGCCGTGAGGCTCGCCGCCACCTCAGCCGGCGAGCGGCGGCGCCTCGGGGCCAACGGCCGCCGCTACGTCCTGGAGCGCTTCGACCGCCGGCGCCTCGCACGCGACTACCTCGAGATCCTCGAGCGCGTGCGTTCGAGCCACCGGCTGGGCGCGCGATGAGCGGATGGGCGAGGCGCGGCAAACGCCCCGGCGGCCCGCGACCTGTCGTCCGCCCGGCCGGCGCGCTGCGGACCCGCCCGCCGGGCGCCTGCTGTAGGATGTCCCGGTGAACGAAGCGCGGAGGACCACATGAGCAGCCCTGAGAGCACAACGATCGACGTCGGGTCCTGGCTCTCCACGCTGGTCCGCAACTGGTGGGTCATCCTGGGGTTCGTCGTGCTCGGCGCGGCCGTCGGCGCCGTCATCATGCTTGCGCAGCCCAAGGAGTACAGCGCCACGGCGTCGGTCTACATCGGTCAGACGACCGACGCCAACGGCAATCCCATGGCCGGTCTCAGCTCCAACGCCAAGGCCGCCGTCCAGCTCCTCGCCAGCCAGGCGATCCTCAACGAAGCAGCCGAGCGCACCGGCGACGGCATGACTCCGAGCCGGTTGCGCCGGGAGACGTCGGTCCAGACACCTTCATCCACGGTCAAGACGACGACTTCGGTCGTGAACATCGTCATCATCACGGTGACCGACACCGACGCCGAACGCGCCACGGCGGCCGCCAACAATCTAGCCGACGTGCTGCTGGAGCGCATCGCGATCGGGGTCGACGCCAAGATCACGCTGCTGGAGACGCAGCTCGAGATCGGGAAGAAGGCGTACGCGTCCTCGCTGGCGCGCAGCGCGACCGCCCAGAAGGCGCTCGCCGCCATCGCCGACGGCAACGGCTCGACCGGCGAGAAGGCCGTGTCGGCAGCCCCGTACATCGCCGTCGTGCAGGCGGCCGCCACAGAGCAGGAGCAGCTCTCCTCGGGCAACCAGAAGACCGAGCTCATGCTCCTCACGGCGCAGCAGACCGAGGAGCCCCGTTTGCTTCACGAGGCCGCGGTGCCGGACTCGCCGAGCGGACCCAGCATCAGTCTGAACGTCGCCGCCGGCGCGCTCGCCGGACTCGTCATCGGCATCATCGTCGCGTTCGCGCGGCGTGCGCTGACGGAGCGCCGCGGCAGAGGCGCCCACAGCCCCTGACGCCGGCCCGGCCGTGCGCACCCCCAGGCCGGCGGGTGGGTGCTCACTTCATCGGGGCTCGCCGAACAGGCACCTCTCGGCGTTCCTGGCGAAGAAGAGCTCCCGCACCTCCGGCCTGACGGCTTCCGTCCAGGCCTCCACGGCGGCGCCGAACTCGACCAGCGGATAGTCCGTGCCGAACAGGCAGCGGTCCTTGAGGTAGGAGTTGACCGCCTGGAGGGTCGCTTCGGGCAGGTACTGCGGCCACAGGGCGCTGAACTCGAGGAAGATGTTCGGGTGCTTCTGCGCGACGGCGAGAGCCAGGACGCCGAAGCCGTTGCCCGCGTGCGAGATCACGAGCTTCAGGCTCGGGAAGTTCATGGCGATCTCATCCATGTACTCGGGAGCGCCGAGCCACATGCTCTGGAAGCGGTTGTAGTGCAGGCTGCCGTGGACGATGGCGACCAGGTTGTGGCTCTCGCAGTAGGCGTACAGGGGATAGAGCACGCTGGCGTTGGCCGGGACTCCCCAGATGTACGGGCTGACGTTGGCCCCCAGAAAGCCGGCCTCACGACACCGCTCCAGCTCCTCGAGGTTGCGGCGGACGCCGTACTTGGGGTGGACGCCGGCGATGTAGTAGAAGGGGTCCTCGTCGAGAGACTGATGGACCTCCATGAGATGGTCGTTATCCTCGATGGAACCGCCGCACACGACTCCCCGCGAGACGCCGCCGCGCTTCATGGTGGCCACGAACTCCGGCATGTCGAGCGGCGTGAGCCTCGGCCGCATCTTGTACAGATCGATGTACTGCGCGAAGTGCGGCGCCGGGTCGTCGGGGTTCCAGGGACCGAGCATGTGCTTTGTCCGCAAGCGTACGCGGAAATCGACGGCGTCCATGCGTGCGTCCTTTCGTGTCTTGGCGGCTATGTCGGTCGCGGCAGTCCCTCCAGGACGAGCGCCGTGATGTACCAATCCTCGTTGTCCGTGATCTTGGGCTCTCCGCGGAGCTCCTCCGGGATGTAGACGTAGAACTGGCGCGGACGAGCCCTCCTGGTGAGGGAGGCCGGCGAGAGGGCGGCAGTGTCGATGAAGCCGCCGCGCCTCAGCCGGCTCGGGAGGAGCGCGGAGCGCCTCAGCGTCAAGCACTTGATGCGCTCGACGCGGAGCTCCCGGCCGCGCCGGATCACCGCCGCGAAGAGGTCCTGGAACAGGTCGGCGCGGGCGCCGTCCACGAGGACGTCGACCACGTGCAAGGCGTCGTCCTGGACGAAGGTGATGGCGTACCCCAGCAGCCCGTCGTCGCCGTGCATGGTCAGGTACTCGTGCTCGACGTGGGGGTCATCGCTCACCCGCCACCGCAGGTAGGCGACGCTGCGATCGACGGTGACGCCGTACCGGAGGCGGTTGCGCTCCCAGAGTCCGGCGATCTCCTCAAGCGGGGCGTCGGCCGAGCCGTGCACGGCCGCCCGGCAGCGGCACGCTCGTGGCCGGCGCACGCGGCTGTACGTCTGGAGGGCCGCGGCCAG
>CAYTRM010000295.1:0-3722 GCA_964440225.1 uncultured Thermoleophilia bacterium
CTACGACCTGTTCATCTGGAGCTGGGGCGGCGACATCGACCCTGGGTTCATGCTCAGCACCTTCACCACCGAGCAGATCCTCAACTGGGGCGACAGCCAGTACTCGAACCCCGAGTACGACGCGCTGTATGTGGAGCAGGCCGAGGCCGTCGACCCGGCGGACCCTGACGACCCGACGATGCGCAAGGCCGTCACCGACGAGATGCAGAAGATCCTGTACCGGGACAACCCGTACATCGTCCTCTGGTACAACGTGAACCTGCAGGCGTTCCGCACCGACAAGTGGACCGGCTACCACCAGGTCCCCGCTCCGGACGGCGCGCCCTTCTGGAACTACATGCGGTCGACGTACATCGACCTGACACCCGCCGAGGTCGCAGAGTCCGAGGCGGCCGGCGGTTCGACCTGGATCTGGATCCTCGTCGCCGCCGTGGTCGTGGTCGCCGTCATCGCCGTCGTCCTGATCAGGCGCCGGCCGAAGGCCGTCGAAGATGCGTGACGGCCGCGACGCCCAAGAGAGGATGACGGCGCATGGGTGACGTCATCGGGATCTGGCCCGAGGAGGCCATCGAGGCCATGCACCTGGCGTCGCTCGCTCTGCTGGAGCGCGCCGGGGTGCGCGTCGAGTCGCCGGCCGCCGTCGAGGTGCTGACGGCGGCCGGCTGCACGCCGGCCGGGCCGGACCGCCTGAGCGTCCCGCGGGAGGTCGTCGAGGAGGCCGTGGCCGCCTGCCCGCGCGCCTACACGCTGGCGGCGCGCGATGGAGAGCGTTCGCTGGCGATGGACCCCGACCCCGGTGAGACCTACGTGCACAACCTGGGCGGCGCCCGTGACGTGGCGGACCCGCGCACCGGCGTCGGTCGTCGGGCGACCATGCGCGACCAGGCGCTGGCCACCCGGATCATGCATCACCTGCGCCATCAGCAGCAGGTCACGTCTCTCTGGCAACCGGAGGACGTGCCCGATCTCCTCGAGCCGCTCTATTCCTATCTGGTTCTCGCGTACGAGACGGACAAGGCGATCGGCGGACCGGGGATCTCGTATCCGCTGCAGGCGCTGTACCTGCAGGAGATGGCGCAGGCCGTCACCGGCGCCGACGGCTCCGGCGGCACGTACCCCATCGACCTGGCGTTCTCTCCGGTGAGCCCCCTGATCCTCGGCGGCGACGTCGCCGACGCGCTCGTCGAGCAGGTGCGCCGCGGCGGCGTGGCGGTCGAGATCCTGCCGTGTCCGGCCGCTGCGACGACCGCGCCGGGCGCGCTCTCCGCGGCGATCGCCCAGCAGAACGCCGAGGTCCTCGCCGGCGTGGTGCTGGCGCAGGCCGCGGCGCCGGGCACCCCGGTCTACTACGGGCCGCGGCTCAGCGCCGTCGACCCGCGCAGCGGCGTCGTCGTCAGCGGCACTCCCGAGACCGGTGTGGCCTCCGTCGCCGCCGTTCTGCTGGCGCGCCGCTACGGTCTCGCCTGCGACTGCTATGGGCCGTGCAGCGACAGCAAGGTCATCGACGCGCAGTTCGGCTACGAGCGCATCGTCAACGCTCTGCTGGGGCTGTCGGCGCGTCCGCGCCTCCTCTCCGGCATCGGCGAGATCCAGGCCGGCGTTGCCAGCTGCCTCGAAGTGCTGGTCGTCGACGACGAGGTCTTGAACAACGCGCTCTACGCTCTGTCCGAGCGGCCGTGGGACGTCGACGCGCTCGACGTGGACGCGATGGTCGACGGCGTGCTGTCCGGCCGCGGATTCCTCGGCACGAAGCACACGAGGCGCTACATCCGAAGCGAGTTCGTGAGCCCGCTGCTCAGCTACCGCGGCGGCCTGAACGACTGGGTGGCCTCGGGGCGGACCGGCCTGGTCGACCTCGCCTCCGACAAGGTGGCCGAGCTCGTCGACCACGAGCCGGTGGGACTGCCCGACGACGTGCTCGCCGCGCTCTGCGAGCTGATCGGCCGCTGTGCCGCGGATATGGGGGTATCGGAGTATCCGGACCCGCGCCGCGTGCTTGGGCTGTAGGCGATGTCAACGCCCATCCCCTTCGTCCACGTACAGGCTCGGGGCTCCCACCGGGAGCTCGGGCGGGCCGTCGGCGAGGCGGCGCGGGAACAGGTCCGTGCCTCGGTCGCCTTCTTCCGCGACCACTTCGAGGCCATGACGAGCGGTCGTCTGACCTTCGCCGACGCGGAGCGCGAGGCGCTCGCCTACGCTACGGTCGCCGGTCGCCGACTGCCGCGACACCTGGAGGAGCTCGAGGGTCTCGCCGAGGGCGCCGGTCTGCCGCTCGGCCACGTCCTCGTGCCGAACTGCGGCGAGGAGTTCACCTCCGACGAGCCCGCCGGTGACGGCCGGACGCTCTCGCCCGGCTCGCCTCGCGGCGGCGACCACTGCACCGCCGTGGCGGTGGTCTGCGGCGACCGTCACATCGTCGGCCACAACATGGACTGGTACGTGATCGACGCCGTCAACAACGTCCTGTTCGACCTGACGGGACCGGACGGCACCCGCGTCATGGGGCTCGCCGGCGCCCCATACCTCCTCATGCTGGGGATGAACTCGCACGGCGTCGCCAGCGTCAGCAACTCGGTGCACTCCAACGACAATCGTGTCGGCGTGCCCAACGCCTTCGTGCGCCGGGCCACCCTCGATGCGCCGACGCTCGAGGAGGCGCGGACGCGCGGGTTGCTGGAGGCCCGCGCCCGTGGCACCAACCACTTCTTCGCCGACACGAGCGGGAGGCTGTGGGACGTCGAGACCTCCGCCGCGAGCCACGCCTTCATGGACCACAGCGCGGCGGGCTTCATGGCTCACACCAATCACTACGTCTCGCCGGACATGAAGCCCGTCGAGGGAGCCGCGCACGAGGAGTCGGCCGTGCGCCTGGCCACGGCGGAGCGCATGCTCGCCGAGGGCCTCGCCGCCGGCGACGACCCCGTCGCGCTCGTCGCCGCGGTGCTGCGCAGTCATGAGCCCTCACCGGAGATGGCGATCTGCGGCCACCCCGACGAGAGCGAGCCGCCGGCCGAGCAGGGCATGACGGTCGGCAGCATGATCTGCGACCTCGACGAGCGTCGCCTGTACGCCTGCGCCGGCGCGCCGTGCGAGAACCCGTACGTCGTCTTCGAGATGTAGGACCGGGGGGGATAGGCCGTGAGCATGCACGATGTGGTCATCGCGGGAGGGCGCGTCGTCGACGGCTGCGGCAATCCCTGGTACTTCGCCGACGTCGGGGTGCGCGGGGACCGTGTCGCGGCGATCGGCGCGCCGGGGTCGCTGCGCGGAAGGCAGGTGATCGACGCCGGCGGCCGCTACGTGACACCCGGGTTCGTCGACCCGCACACGCACTCGGACATCTCGATCCTGCAGCACCCGCGCGCCGAGACGGCGGTGAGGCAGGGCGTCACCACGCACGTCACCGGCAACTGCGGCATGTCCGCGGCTCCGCTGAGCAGCGCCCACCGTGAGGCGGCGCTGCACAACTGGGGCCACTACTGGGACATCTCCGGCGTCGACTGGGACTGGAAGAGCTTTCGCCAGTACCTCGCGGCGCTCGGGCGGGCTGGGGGCGCGATCAACATCGCCCCGCTCCTGGGTCACGGCGCGGTGCGGCTTGCGGTCATGGGCCTCGCCGAGCGTCCGGCTACGGAGCGTGAGCTGGAGCGCATGGAGCGGTACGTCGACGCGGCGATGCGCGCCGGCGCGACCGCCATCTCCGATGGAGTGAAGACCGGCAG